>JAJQCI010000022.1 GCA_021202835.1 Clostridiales bacterium
GTACTCAGGCCTGTGAATCTATTAAGGAAGAGGGTATTGAGGTTGTTTTGGTAAACTCAAACCCTGCCACCATTATGACCGACATAGGTATGGCCCACTATACCTATATTGAGCCTTTGACAATAGATTTTGTGGAAAAGGTTATAGCGAAGGAGCGCCCCGACTCCATAATCGCAGGAATGGGCGGCCAGACAGGCCTTAACTTATCCGTTGAGCTTTATGACAGCGGAATTTTGGACAAATATCATGTCAACGTTATAGGAACATCAATTGACTCAATAAAAGAAGGCGAAGACAGAGACAAGTTCAAAAACCTTATGGAAAGAACCAACCAGCCTATAGTCGAGTCGGATATTGTAACAAGCGTTGAGGAAGGGGTAAATTATGCCTATTCAATAGGCTTTCCCGTTATTGTAAGGCCTGCCTATACCTTGGGCGGCACAGGCGGCGGAATCTGTAAGGACGAAGGAGAGCTTCGTGAAATTTTGACACAGGGCCTTCACTTAAGTCGTGTGGGCCAGTGTCTTATAGAGAAAAGCATTGCCGGCTGGAAGGAAATAGAGTTTGAGGTTATGAGAGACGGCGCAGGAAACTGTATAACCGTCTGTTCAATGGAAAACGTTGACCCCGTAGGCGTACATACGGGAGACTCTATAGTTGTTGCTCCGGCGCTGACCTTATCCGACAGAGAATATCAGATGTTAAGAAGTGCGGCGATAAACATCATTAACTCAATAGAAATAAAAGGCGGCTGCAACGTTCAGTTTGCTTTGGACCCAAACAGCTATAACTATGCCGTAATTGAGATTAACCCCAGAGTAAGCCGTTCCTCCGCTCTTGCTTCAAAGGCCACAGGCTATCCCATAGCAAAGGTAGCGGCAAAATAGCCCTGGGCTATAACCTTGACGAAATTCCCAATGCAGTAACAGGCAAAACAACGGCCTGCTTCGAGCCTACAATAGACTACTGCGTTCTTAAGTTCCCTCGCTGGCCCTTCGATAAATTCTTCGGCGCAAAGAGAACACTGGGAACAAAGATGATGGCCACAGGCGAAATCATGTCAATAGGCTCATCCTTCGAAGCGGCCCTTCTAAAGGGTATCCGTTCCCTTGAAATAGGCCAGTACGGCTTAGAGAGGGCAAGCTCAAAGAAGAAAACTCTTGAAGAGCTTAAAAAGAGTGTTGTTTCACCTGATGACGAAAGAATTTTCGACCTTGCGGAAATGTTAAGACGTGACTATAAGGTTGAAAAGGTTTGTCAGATTACGGGAATGGACTTATTCTTTGTTGAGAAAATAAAGAAAGTTGTTGAAATGGAAGAGGACTTAAAGACAATGACTCTCGAAGAGCTTGACGAAAGGACTCTTGCCCATTATAAGAAAACAGGCTTCTCAGACAAGGCTTTGGCCAAAATTTTAGGCTGTCAGCCGCCGGCTGTTTATGCCCTCAGAAAAAAATGGAATATTATGCCTGTGTTTAAGATGGTTGATACCTGCGCAGGGGAGTTTGAAGCCGTAACGCCTTACTACTATTCTGCATATGAGGAAGAGGATGAGGTTGTTGTTTCCGACAGGAAAAAGGTTATGGTTATAGGAAGCGGCCCCATAAGAATAGGCCAGGGCATAGAGTTTGACTATTGCTCCGTTCACTGTGTAAAGGCCCTTAAAAAGGCCGGAATAGAAACAATTATTGTTAATAACAACCCCGAAACTGTTTCAACTGACTTCGACACCTCCGACAAGCTTTATTTTGAGCCCCTTACGGAAGAGGACGTTTTAAACATCGTGGAAAGAGAACGCCCCGACGGAGTAATCTTACAGTTCGGCGGCCAGACAGCCATTAAGCTTGCTAAGTTCTTCGACGAAATGAACATACCTATTTTCGGAACAAAGGCAAAGGACATCGACGCCGCAGAGGACAGAGAAAAGTTTGACGCCATTCTTGAAAGCCTTAATATAAGACGCCCCAAGGGTAAAGGCGTATGGTCGGTAGACGAAGGCATCGAGGTTGCTCAGAATCTGGGCTATCCCGTTCTTGTAAGACCCTCCTATGTTTTGGGCGGTCAGGGTATGGAAATAACACACAACAAGACGGAGCTTGTTCAGTATCTGGAAGAGGCCTTCATTAAGGACAGCAAAAACCCCGTTCTTATCGACCGCTATCTGGGTGGACGTGAAATAGAGGTTGACGCAATATGTGACGGCGAGGATGTATACATCCCCGGTATTATGGAACACCTTGAAAGAGCAGGCGTTCACTCAGGCGACAGTATTTCAATCTATCCTCCCCAGCATATTTCCGATGAAATAAAGCAGGCCATTATGGACGAAACACAGAGGATTTCCGTTGCTCTTGACGTTATAGGTATGATAAACATTCAGTTTATAGAATATAAGGGCGAGCTTAACATAATAGAGGTTAATCCCCGTTCTTCCAGAACAGTGCCTTATATCACAAAGGTTACGGGAGTTCCCGTTATTGATATAGCCACAAGGGTTATGTTAGGCGAAAAGCTTAAAAATATGGGCTACAGTACGGCTATTGCTCCCGAATCAAAGGTTGTTGCCGTTAAGGTTCCCGTATTCTCCACGGAAAAGCTGCCTAAGGTTGAGGTTTCATTGGGCCCCGAAATGCGTTCCACAGGCGAGGTTCTGGGCGTAGGCTACAATCTTTACAACGCTCTCTACAAGGGCTTTATCGCCGCAGGAATGACAATTCCCCAGCCGGGAAGCACCATTCTCGCCACAGTAACAAGCAAGGAACACCCCAACTTCGTTCCAATTGCAAAGAGATTCTCAGACATGGGCTGCCGCTTTATAGCCACAAAGGGAACAGCCAGATGCTTACGTGAAAACGGAATAAGAGTTCAGGACGTTAAGAAAATAAGCCAGGGCGTGCCCAATGTTCTTGACGTAATAAGAAGCGGCGTTATCGACCTTATAATCGACATACCGAGAAAGGCCAACAATGCCAACTCCGACGGCTTCAAAATCAGAAGAACGGCCGTTGAAAGCTCTATAACAATCATAACCGCTATGGATACGGTTGCGGCTATGTGTGACGTTATGGAAAAACAGATTGAAAGAGACAAGCTCGATATATTTGATATAAACAGAGATATGAAATAACAGTTAAACTTCTTAAAGCCCTGTAATGCCTTTAATTACGGGGCTTTTCTTTTTTTGCAAAAAAAACTTTATACATATGCCAACGGATAATAGCCGGTTTATATTTATGAGATATATATGACTTTACACCTTATAATAGGCTGAACGGCTGGAATTTTTTACATAGAATTTACTTTTTTTGTACGGAAACAGGGTAGATGATAAAATTTTATGAATGTATAATCAAAAGATGTAAAAATGCATTCTTGATGCTTTGCGGAGGTGAGGCTGTGGCGGTTAATATTTCATGCAGACTGTTTTGTTTAAGCTTGCTTTGTGATGTGGTTTATTATTTGATTTACGGGTTTTCGGTAAGAAGAATTCTTGTTTTTTTCATTCTTTTTACACTTGCGGCGCTTTTGAACTTTGTGTATCAAATAATTAGATTCAAAAAGAAAGGTCACTTTACTTAAATTTAACCTAAACTATACGGTGGCGTGATAGACGAAAAAGCAAATATCTTATACAATGCTATTGTAAAAAATAAAAACCAATTTATTAATTTATCAATTCTAAGGAGATTAAAAAATGAAAAAATTTATGATTACGGCATTTTTGGCAGCTGCATTTGCTGTAGGCTGCGGTTCAAGTCAGACTGCTGAGAGTACAAACACAGCGGCAGGTTCCGACACAGAGGCTTCTGCCGGGGAAACACCGGCCGAGGTTAGCGGTTCTGTAACAATGAACGGTTCAACATCAATGGAAAAACTTGCTTCGGCTTTAAGCGAAGCCTTTATGGAAAAGTACAGTGGGGTTACCGCAACGGCTGAGTTTACAGGCTCAAGCGCAGGCATCGAAAGCGTTGCCGCAGGTTCGGTAGACATAGGAAATTCCTCAAGAGCCTTAAAGGACGAAGAGCTTGCAAAAGGACTTGTTGAAAACATAGTTGCCATTGACGGTATCGCTGTTGTTACAAATACAACAAACTCTGTTGACGACCTTACACTTGACCAGCTTACTGCTATTTACACAGGTGAAATTACAAACTGGAGCGAAGTAGGCGGAGACGACAGCCAGATTGTTGTTATAGGCAGAGAGGCCGGCTCAGGCACAAGAGGAGCTTTCGAAGAGCTCTTAGGTATAGAGGACGCCTGCAAGTATGCTCAGGAAATCGACTCAACAGGTGCTGTTATGGCAAAGGTTGCATCAATCGAAGGTTCAATAGGCTATGTTTCACTTGACGTTGTAGACGACACTGTTAAGGCGCTTATGCTTGAGGGTGTTGAAGCTACAGAAGACAACATCAAAGCCGGCGACTATCCTCTTCAGAGACCCTTCGTTATGGCTACAAGAGGTGAAATCAGCGAACAGAGTGAAGCTGTTCAGGCTTTCTTCGACTATATCGCAAGCGATGAAGGTCAGGAAGTTATTAAGAGTGTAGGTTTAATTACAGTAGAGTAAGAAATTTAAAAGGGGGAATGAAGAGTTTCCCCCTTTGCTTTTAGGGAAATATTTTGATTTGAGGTGAAATTATGGAGAATGTTTCGGCGGCTGAAGGACGCTTTAAAGGAAGAGCCGGGGCTAAAAAGAAAGTAAAAAATATGAGCAATGACTTTTCGATTAACGGGGGCAGCTCTTCGAAGAACTTTGTTGAGCTTTTGATGAAATTTATATTTTTCCTCTGCGGTATGGCGGCTGTTGCGGCTGTAGGGGCAATAACTCTTTATATGATAATTTCAGGCGTTCCCGCACTTTTAAAGGTTGGTATTTTGAATATGCTTTTCAACACCGTTTGGGAGCCTACGGCAGGAAACCCATCCTTCGGTATAGCATATATGATTTTGACTTCGGTAATAGGAACATCTCTTGCCATAGTTATAGGCGTGCCGATTGGGCTTTTTACGGCAATATTTCTTTCGGAGGTAGCCGACAAAAAGGTGGCGGCGGCTGTTAAGCCGGCGGTCGAGCTTTTGGCCGGAATTCCTTCAATTGTTTACGGCCTTATGGGTGTTCTTATTATAAACCCTCTTATGTATAAGCTCGAGCTCCTTATTTTCAGCGGTTAAACAACCCACCAGTTTACCGGCGGAGCGAATATGCTAGCGGCAATATTGGTTTTGGCTGTTATGAATCTTCCAACTGTTAAAAATGTTTCGGAAACTTCGCTTAGGGCAGTGCCTGCGGAGCTTAGGGCAGCTTCACTTGCTCTTGGCGCCACAAAAACACAGACTATTTTCAAAACCACCGTTCCTGCGGCTAAATCGGGAATAATTACCGCTGTTGTTTTGGGCGTAGGCAGGGCAATAGGCGAGGCAATGGCAATCGTTTTGGTATCGGGAAATTCGGTAAATCTGCCTGTTCCCTTTAACTCGGTAAGATTTTTGACAACGGGTATCGTTTCCGAAATGTCATATTCAAGCGGCCTTCACAGACAGGCGCTGTTTACTGTAGGGCTTGTTCTCTTCGCTTTCATAATGATTATAAACATAATAATAAACAAGATTTTAAAGGGAGGCGGAAAGAATGAATAACAGTGTATACGGCTCCAAAAAGAGAATTTCAGACATTGGCCTGCTTTTTCTTATATATCTTTCTGCGGCAATAGCCGTTGGAATTTTAATTGGAATTGTGGCATATGTTTTCGTTAGGGGCATAAGCTCCATAAATTTAACATTTTTGACAACAGTAACAAGTGCCATAAGGGGAACCTTCGGTATTTTGGGAAACATAGTCAATACTCTTTATATCATAGTCATAACAATAGTTATAGCAACCCCCATAGGTATAGGAGCGGCAGTATATCTGACAGAATATGCAAAGCCGGGCAGACTTGTTAATTTAATTGAATTTACAACTGAAACCCTTTCGGGAATTCCTTCTATAATATACGGCCTTTTCGGTATGGTCTTCTTCGGAACAAGCCTTAAGCTGGGCTTTTCAATACTTTGCGGCTGTTTAACTCTTACGATTATGATTCTCCCCATAATAATAAGTACAACCCAGTCGGCCCTTAAAACCGTGCCTATGAGCTACAGAAGCGGCGCAATGGGTATAGGCGCCACAAAGTGGTATATGATAAGAACGATTATTCTTCCCAGCGCTATGCCTGGAATAGTGACGGCGGTTATTTTGAGTATAGGCCGTATAGTAGGGGAGTCGGCGGCTCTGCTCTTTACGGCAGGAAGCGCCTATCTTCTTCCCAAGTCATTTTTCGGCCACGTATTCACCTCCGGCGGTACTCTTACAATACAGATGTATTTAAGTATGTCAAAGGCAGAATACGGAAACGCTTTCGGAATTGCCCTTATACTTATATGTGTTGTTCTATTAATAAACTTCCTTACAAAGGTTGTTATAAAAATAGGAACGAAACAATAATCTGGAGGTTATATATATGGAAAATAAAATCAGCGTTAAAAACCTAAATTTATATTACGGGCAGAATCACGCCCTTAAGGAAGTGTCTATGGACATTCCCGAAAGGAAGATTACCGCATTTATAGGCCCCTCGGGCTGCGGAAAGTCTACTTTTTTAAAGACACTTAACAGAATGAACGACCTTGTTGAAAACTGCAGAATCGAAGGAGAAATTATACTTGACGGAGAGGATATTTATTCTCCCAAGGTTGACACAACTCTTCTCAGAAAAAAGGTGGGAATGGTTTTTCAGCAGCCCAACCCCTTCCCTATGAGTATATATGACAATGTAGCCTACGGCCCCAGAATTCATGGCATAAGAGACAAGAGAACCCTTGACGAAATCGTTGAAACAAGCCTTAAGGGGGCGGCTATTTTCGACGAGGTAAAGGACAGGCTTAAAAAGTCGGCGCTGGGCCTCTCCGGCGGTCAGCAGCAGAGACTTTGCATAGCCAGAGCCTTAGCCGTAAGGCCCGAGGTTATATTGATGGACGAGCCCACCTCCGCCCTTGACCCAATTTCCACTCTTAAAATCGAGGATTTAATGGAGGATTTAAAGAAAAACTATACCGTTGCCATTGTAACCCACAATATGCAGCAGGCGGCGAGAATTGCCGATTATACGGCGTTTTTCCTTGTAGGGGAAATGGTTGAAACGGGAAAAACCTCAGACCTGTTTTCAAGACCTCAGGATAAACGAACAGAGGACTATATTACGGGAAGATTCGGATAAGGAGGATATTTATGGCCAGACAAACATTTGAAACTGAACTTCAGGATTTAAAGATAGAGCTTGTTAAAATGGCCGGAATCGTTGAAGAACAAATCAACAATTCTATGGAGGCCTTTAAAAAGAAGGACGACAAGCTGGCAAGGGACGTTATTGAAAAGGACAGAACCGTTGACGATATGGAAAAAAGCGTTGAGTCGAAGTGTCTTTCTCTTTTGTTAAAACAGCAGCCCGTAGCAAGGGACTTAAGAGATGTTTCTACGGCCCTTAAAATGGTGACCGATCTTGAGAGAATAGGGGATCAGGCGGCGGATATAGCCGATCTTGTAAGACATATTGAAGGGGAGCATATTTTCAGCATAGTAAAGCATATTCCGCCTATGGCGGAGCTTTCCGTGGAAATGGTGCATAATTCGATAGTTGCCTTCGTTTCGGAGGATATGACCCTTGCGAAGGACACCATTAAACAGGACGACAAGGTTGACGAGCTTTTCTGCGAGGTTAAAAAGGAAGTAGTCGAAATTTTGAAATCAGACCCTGAAAAGTCTGACGCAGGCATAAACTTCCTTATGATAGCGAAATATCTCGAAAGAATAGGTGACCACGCCGAAAATATATGTGACTGGATAGAATTCTCCGAAACAGGAGATTATAAAAACGCCAGAATATTATAAAATAATTGACAGACAGAGCTTTTCGGCTTTGCCTGTCTTTTTCTTTGGCAAAATATACAAAAAAATCGGGATGAATGCAAAAAATTGTGCAGAACTTGTGATTTTGGATTTACATTTTAGGCAAGAGGTGGTATAATAGCAATGATAGCGCTGAAAATGCTGCGGAATTTTAGTTTAAGGAGTGAAACAAATTTATGATATGGGCAAAGGAAGAAACTCTTTCCAGAAGTGAGATTGAAGAAATACAGCTTGCGAAGCTGAAGAAAACAGTGGCGTATGTATATGAAAACCTGCCTGCATACAGAGTTAAGATGGACGCTGTGGGGGTAAAGCCGGATCATATTAAAACTCTGGCAGATGTAAGACATTTGCCCTTTATAACAAAGCAGGATATGAGAGATCAATATCCCTTCGGCTGGTTTGCCGTTCCTCAGAAGGACATTGTGAGAATACACGCTTCTTCGGGAACAACGGGAAAGCCCACTGTTGTAGGCTATACAAGGCGTGACCTTGAAAACTGGGCCGAATGTGTGGCAAGACTTGCCTGCGCCGGCGGAGCTACTCCGGAAAGCGTAGCCCAGATTTGCTTCGGCTACGGTATGTTTACAGGGGCTTTGGGGCTTCATTCAGGTCTTGAAAGAATAGGCGCTGCTATTATCCCTTCCTCAACGGGAAATACACAGAAACAGATTATGTATATGAAAGATTTCGGAACGAGCCTTCTTGTTGCGACTCCTTCCTATGCCCTGCGTATAGCCGAGGTTGCTATGGAGATGGGGCTTAACCCCCAAAAGGATATTAATCTTAAAGTGGGTCTTTTCGGCAGCGAGATGTTGACAGAGGCAATAAGAGCCGAGTGCGTTAAGGTTTTCGGCGACCAGATTCTTGTTACATCGAATTACGGTATGAGCGAAATAGGCGGCCCCGGCGTTTCCGGCGAGTGTGAATATCTCTGCGGCTTCCATATTAATGAAGATCACTTCCTTTGCGAGGTTATCGACCCTAAGACGGGAGAGGTTCTTCCCATGGGTGAAAAGGGCGAGCTTGTTGTTACCTGTTTGGATAAGGAGGCCCAGCCCCTTGTAAGATACAGAACGAGAGACATAACAAGACTTATATGTGAGCCCTGTAAGTGCGGCAGAACCACAATAAGAATGGAGAATTTCAGCGGCAGAACCGATGACATGCTTAAAATAAAGGGCGTTAATGTATTCCCCAGCCAGATTGAAGAGGTTCTTTTGAGTATGGACGAAATAGGCCCTCACTATGAGATTATAGTTGAAAAGGTAGGCCATACAGACAAGCTTACAATAAGGGTTGAGCTTGCTCCCGAAAAGATGACAGACGATTATCAGAAGCTTAACGCCATAGGCAAGAAGATAAACGCAAAGCTTAAGGTTATTTTAGGCCTTGACACAATAATAAAGCTTGAATCTCCCAATACTCTCCAGAGATTCGAAGGAAAGGCAAAGAGAGTAAGAGACTTAAGGCCCAAAGAAACACTTATGAACTGATAAATTTTTGTACATATTATATTGAAAGAAGGAAAAGCCGAAATGGGTGAAAAAAAGATTATGCTCGGAAATGCTGCAATAGCAAGGGGAGCCTATGAGGCCGGAGTTAAGGTTTCCGCCGCCTACCCCGGAACGCCGAGTACGGAAATAAGCGAAAATATAGTTAAATATGATGAAATATATGCCGAATGGTCACCAAACGAAAAGGTAGCTATGGAGGTGGCCATAGGGGCTTCACAGGCAGGCGTAAGGGCTATGGCCTCCATGAAGCACGTAGGCGTAAACGTAGCCTCAGACCCTCTCTATTCCATATCCTACGGAGGAGTTAACGGCGGCCTTGTGATGGTTGCCGCTGACGACCCGGGGCTTTACAGCTCACAAAACGAGCAGGACACCAGAATGGTAGGCAGGGCGGCTATGGTTCCTGTTATTGAGCCTTCAGACAGCGACGAAGCCAGGCGTTTTATGAAATATGCCTTTGAAATAAGCGAAAAATACGATACCCCCGTTATTGTAAGAACGACAACAAGGCTTGCCCACTCTCAGGGTGTTGTTGAGCTTGAAGAAAGAGTGGAGCCAGAGGATAAGCCCTACATAAAAAATATAGCTAAAAACGTTCTCCTGCCGGCAAATGCACAGAAAAGGCACATTGTTGTTGAACAGCAGCTTAAGGCTTTAGCCGAAGACGCCTGCACAATGCCCATAAACCGGGTTGAATATAACGACACGTCAATCGGCATAATAACACAGGGCATTGAATATCAGTATGTCAAAGAGGTTTTGCCTAATGCTTCCGTTCTTAAGCTTGGCCTTGTTAATCCTCTGCCCAGAAAGCTTATTGAAGAATTTGCCTCCAGGGTTGAAAAGCTTTACATAGTTGAAGAGCTGGAGCCTGTTATCGAAGAACAGGTTAAAAGCTGGGGCATTAAATGCACTGGAAAGGAAATTTTCACTGTTCAGGGTGAATATTCCGCAAACATGTTAAGAGAAAAGCTTTTGGGTATGAAGCTTGACATCGACGAGCCTGCAAAGGCAGCCCCCAGACCCCCTATTCTCTGCCCCGGCTGCCCTCACAGAAGTGTTTACACTGTGCTTAAAAAGCTTAAGATGCACGCCGCCGGCGACATAGGCTGCTACACTCTGGGCGCCGTTGCTCCCCTTAACGTTATGGATACAAACGTATGTATGGGCGCCAGCATAAGCACTCTCCACGGCATGGAAAAGGCCAGAGGCAGCGAATATGTAAGAGACTGGGTTGCCGTAATAGGGGACTCAACCTTCCTTCACACAGGTGTAAACTCTCTTATGAATATGGTTTACAACAAGGCCACAGGCACTGTTTTGATTCTCGACAATTCCACAACGGGAATGACAGGCCATCAGGACCATCCGGCAACAGGCAAGACCCTTAAGGGTGAAACAGCCTATGCCATAAACATATATGCTCTCTGTAAAGCAATGGGCATCGAAAACGTATATGAAGTAAACGCCTTCGACATTGGGGAGCTTGAAAAGGTTATAAAGAGAGAGGCGGCGAGAGAAGCTGTTTCTGTTATAATTACAAAGTCTCCCTGTGCCCTTCTTAAGGGTGTTGTTTTCGACAGCAAGTGTGTAACGGTTCCCGATAAGTGCAAAAAATGCGGTATGTGTCTTAAGCCCGGCTGTCCGGCTATTACCAAAAACGCCGACGGAACCGTTAAGATAGACGACACAATGTGCAACGGCTGCGGCCTTTGTATGCAGCTTTGCAAATTCGGAGCAATAGAGAAAGTTAAGGTGAAATAATATGTCCGATGTGAAAAATATAATGATTGTAGGCGTAGGCGGTCAGGGCACACTTCTTACGAGCCGAATTTTAGGCGGAGTTATAACAACGGCAGGCTATGACGTTAAGCTTTCGGAGGTTCACGGTATGGCTCAGAGAGGGGGCAGCGTCGTTACCTTCGTCCGCTACGGTGAAAAGGTGGCCGAGCCCATTGTGGAAGAGGGTCAGGCAGACGTTCTTATTGCCTTTGAAAGGCTTGAAGCCCTGAGATATAAACACTTCCTTAAAAAAGAGGGAGTTATAATAGTAAACGACCAGAGAATAGACCCTATGTCTGTTGTAACAGGAGCGGCGGAATATCCCGAAGGTATAATAGAGGGCTTAAAAGCAAACCATAGGGTTATAGCCTGTGACGCTATGGGCGAGGCCAAGGCTTTGGGAAACCCCAAGGTTTTCAATGTTGTTATAATTGGCGTTGCCGCAAGACAGATGGGCTTTGAAAAAGGCGAATGGATAAGCGTAATAGAAAAAACAGTGCCCCCCAAGACGGTCAGCTTAAACTTGACCGCCTTTGAAAAGGGCTGGGAGATAGGAGGTACAATATAATGTTCATAAAGCAGCTTTCGATTTTTATAGAAAACAGACCCGGCAGAATCAACGAAGCAACAAAGGCTCTGGCGGAAAGCAATATAAATATAGTATGTGTGTCTCTTTCTGACACGGCGGACTACGGTATTTTCAGACTTATAGTGTCAAACCCCAAGGCCGCACAGGAGGTTCTTACCGAAAAGGGCTTTTCATCCACACTTACGGATGTTGTGGGGGTTAAGCTTCCCCATCATTTCGGAATGCTTAACAAAATGACAGAGGCCATCACAAAAGCCGGGGTTGACCTTTCATATATCTATGCTTTTAACAGCGGAAAAGAAAACGCCGCCGTTATAATAAAGACATCCGACAATGAAAAAGCAGAGAGCGCAGTAAAAGCGGCAGGCCTTGAGGTTTTGAACCCTTCAGCGGCTTACAATCTGTGACAATAAAAAGAGGCAAGTGAAATGATAATTGATTTTCATACACATACCTTTCCCGATAAAATAGCGGAGCATACAATTTCGAAGCTTGAAAGAAGCGCCCATCTTACCGCCTTTACTGACGGAACCTCCCAGGGGCTTTTAAACTCAATGGAGGAAAGCGGCATAGATTTATCGGTTATTCTTCCTGTTGTTACAAATCCTCCCAAGGCCGACGAAATTAACGAATATGCGGCGGAGACAAACAGCGAAAACGACAGGCTTATCTCCTTCGGGGGTATTCACCCTGACACTGAAAATTACAAGGCGGTTCTTAAAAGGGCAAAGGCTTTGGGCTTAAAGGGAATAAAGCTTCATCCCGAATATCAAAATGTAGATTTTGACGACATAAGATATATGCGTATTCTTGACAGCGCCGAGGAACTGGGGCTTGTTACAGTTGTCCACGCAGGCTTTGACGGAAGCTATCCCGACTCGAAGCGCTGCTGGACGAAGCACATTTTAAATGTTCTTGAGGAGGTAAAGCCCCACAGGCTTGTGGCGGCTCATATGGGCGGCTGCAACATTTGGGGAGATGTTAAAAAATATCTTGCCGGGGCAGAGCTTTATCTTGATACAGCGTTTTCCTTCGGCGTAAAACAGCTTTCCGGGCTTCTGACGGAAGAGGAATTCATAGCTTTGGCAAGAACCCACGGAACGAAAAAGGTTCTTTTCGGAACGGATTCCCCATGGTGTGAACAGAAGGAAATGAGCGAGTTTATAATAAACAGTGCTATGACGGAAGATGAAAAGGAAGATATACTTTTCAAAAACGCCCTCGGGCTTTTGAAATTATAAAGCTTAAAATTTTGATAACCGAGCCTCCTCTTAAACGGGGAGGTTTTTAGATTTCATGAATGCTTATCAATATGTCAATTTTCACAAATATTTATAATTTTAACTTGTTTTTGTTAAATATATTGACAAAGGTGGGCGTGTGTTATATAATATGGTTTAGTGCTTTAAAGCGTAACATGATTCAATGGTTTAACGCTTTAAAGCAAAAAATATAAAGGAGGCGTTACCCTTGGTAACAAAAATTGCACTTGTACTCATATTCTTTGCTATTCTCATAGGTGTGGGTATATATTCCAGAAAAAATGCATCCGATGCCAATGCTTTCGTGTTGGGCGGCCGTTCTGTTGGTCCTTGGCTTACTGCCTTTGCCTACGGCACGTCTTATTTTTCGGCTGTTGTATTCGTAGGCTATGCAGGTCAGTTCGGCTGGAAATACGGTATGTCGGCGACTTGGATAGGTATAGGAAACGCCGTAATAGGCAGCCTTATCGCCTGGCTTGTTTTAGCCAGAAGAACCAGAGTTATGACCCATCATATGGATGTAGTAACCATGCCCTCATATTTTGAGAAAAGATATGACAGCAAGGCGCTTAAAATTGCTGCATCGGCTATTGTTTTTATTTTCCTTATTCCCTACACAGCTTCAGTTTACAACGGTCTTTCAAATCTTTTTGAAATGGCTTTCGGAATTCCCTATACATACTGTGTTATTGCTATGGCTGTTTTAACGGCGATTTACGTAATAGTAGGCGGCTATATGGCTACCGCTATTAACGACTTTATTCAGGGCTGTATTATGCTTGTGGGAATTGTTCTTATTATTTTGGCGGTTCTCAAAAGTCAGGGCGGCCTTGTCGAGGCTACGGCTAAGATGGCCGCTGTAGTTGACGAAAGCGGAAAGAGCGGCTACGCTACTATTTTCGGCCCCGATCACTTGGGCCTTTTGGGGGTTGTAATTCTTACATCACTGGGAACATGGGGCCTTCCCCAGATGGTTCATAAATTCTATGCCATTAAGGACGAACAGGCAATTAAGACAGGCACAATTGTTTCAACATTCTTCGCCATAATAGTTTCAGGCGGATGTTATTTCTTAGGCGGTTTTGGCAGACTTTTCGACTCTCCGGCTATTTATAACGCACAGGGCGCCGTAGCCTATGACGCTATTGTTCCTCATATTTTGGAAACCGCTCTGCCCGATGTTCTTATTGCGGTTGTTATTATGCTTGTGCTTTCGGCTTCTATGTCAACACTTTCGTCTTTGGTTTTGACTTCAAGCTCAACTCTTACCATAGACTTTATAAAAGAAACATTCATTAAAGAAATGAGCGATAAAAAGCAGGTTTTGCTTATGAGAATTCTTATTGTGTTCTTCATCGTTATTTCAGTTGTTATTGCTCTTGATCCTCCTACATTTATAGCCCAGCTCATGGGTATATCATGGGGTGCTTTGGCCGGGGCTTTCCTTGCTCCCTTTATGTACGGCCTTTATTGGAAAGGCGTAACAAAGCTTTCCGTATGGGCCTGCTTCATTTACGGCGTTGTGCTTACGGTTTCAAACATCTACCTTAAGTTCATAGCTTCCCCCATAAACGCAGGTGCAATAGCTATGATCGGCGGCCTTATACTTGTTCCCATAGTAAGCCTTATTACACCTAAGTTTGACAAGGCTTTTACAGACAAGATATTCGAATGTTATAAAAAATAACTTTCTCCAAATAAAAAGGTCCTCCCTGTTTTTCAGGGAGGGCTTTTTAGACGTGTTTTATTATTCGTAAAGAGGATATTTCTCTGTAAGGGCCTTTACTCTTGCGGCGCCTTCTTCCTTTGTGCCTTCGAAGTCTTTAAGAGTCATTGAAATAATGTCGGCTACTTCAATCATGTCTTCTTCCTTGAAGCCTCTTGTTGTTACGGCAGGGGAGCCTAAGCGGATTCCGCTTGTAACGAAAGGCTTTTGAGGGTCGAAGGGTATGCCGTTTTTGTTGGCTGTAATTCTGATTTCGTCAAGATATTTCTCGGCAGCCTTGCCCGTCATATTTATGGGGCGAAGGTCAACAAGCATAAGGTGGTTGTCAGTTCCGCCGGAAACTATTGAAAGGCCGTTTTCGATGAGTCTGTCTGCGAGCGTCTTGGCATTCTTTATAACCTGCTTTGCGTAAACCTTAAAGCTTGGGTCAAGAGCTTCTTTGAAGCAGACAGCCTTTGCGGAAATAGTATGCATAAGAGGGCCGCCCTGTGTGCCGGGGAAAACAGACTTGTTTATTGCCTTTGCAATTTCTTCGTCGTTGCAGAGAATAAGACCGCCTCTGGGGCCTCTGAGAGTCTTGTGGGTTGTGGTTGTTGTAACATGAGCATAGGGAACCGGGCTGGGGTGTTCACCTGCGGCAACAAGACCGGCGATATGAGCCATATCAACCATAAGATAAGCCCCGACTTCGTCACAGATTTCTCTGAAGCGCTTGAAGTCGATTATTCTGGAATATGCCGAAGCGCCGGCAATAATCATTTTGGGCCTGCATTCAAGGGCAATTCTTTCAACCTCGTCATAGTCAATAAGGCCTGTCTCTTCGGATACGCCGTAGGGCACCATATTGAAATATTTTCCCGAAACATTAACGGGTGAGCCGTGAGAGAGGTGACCGCCGTGGGCTAAGTTCATGCCCATATATGTGTCGCCGGGCTTTAAGAGAGTGAAGAAAACGGCAAAGTTAGCCTGTGCGCCTGAGTGGGGCTGAACGTTTGCATATTTTGAGCCGAAAAGCTCACATGCACGGCTTATAGCCAGCTCTTCAGCTACGTCTACACATTCGCAGCCGCCGTAATATCTCTTGTGAGGATATCCCTCTGAAAATTTGTTTGTAAGCGGAGTACCCATTGCAGCCATAACAGCCTTTGAAACTATATTTTCTGAGGCTAT
>JAJQCI010000231.1 GCA_021202835.1 Clostridiales bacterium
CTTTAAAGGGAAAAATGGATGTTTCCGTCCGCTAATGTGATTTTGTTTTTAAAAACAGTGGTTTTGTATTGACTAGATAATTACAGCTAGTTTCCGTCCCCTATGGGGATTTGGTGTTTTAAAACTGGTTTTGGCGGATGAAAGTCTTGCGAGTGCAGTTACGTTTCCGTCCCCTATGGGGATTTGGTGTTTTAAAACAGTGAATTTTCAGCCTTTACAACCCTTTCACAGCGTTTTCGTCCCCTATGGGGATTTGGTGTTTTAAAACCCTGTCTTCAGAAAGCCTTGATTTTAGGGGCTTATTTTGAGGTTTTGCGGCTGAAAAATATTTTTTGGAATTTCAGAGCCGTTTTGGTGATGATAACTCTTAAAAAGCCCGTAGATTAGGTATTTTTTGCCCTGCGGCTTAAAAACCGGCTTATAAAGCTCTCTCCATCACATACACATTATAACAGATTTTACAGTCAATTGCAATATATTTTACAAAACCAAGGCAAATTGTCTCCCTTTCCATAAGTAAAGGAGACAATTTGCCTATTATTGCAAAGCTCAAGGCTGCCGGATAATGTGTCTTATGACTGACTGTCGATTATCTCAATTTTGCACTTGCCCATTTCGTAACTCCTTCCATCGGAGCTTGTACACTTCTGCATATGGGGAGAAACGGCATTGTCATTAAAATGCTTATGAACAGCCGGAGTTGTTTTGCTGAGATAATTTTTCACAAAATCCACAGCGGCGTTTCTGTCAAAAAGATTATATGAAACAGTCTTTGAA
The DNA here is from genome assembly GCA_021202835.1 of Clostridiales bacterium. Lineage (GTDB taxonomy): Bacteria > Bacillota > Clostridia > Lachnospirales > CAG-274 > JAJQCI01. The sequence continues at coordinate 778 of JAJQCI010000231.1, forward strand.
AAATATCCTGCGCCGCCGCCGAAAAACACAGTGTCAGGCTCATATTTGCCCTTAATGAAATACTGCGTTATCAAATTATAATAATCCTTTGAATATTGGCTTATCATCTTTCTTAAAACCTCGGCGGTATATTTTCCTTCTCCCCTTACGGAAGAAAATATTCCCTCGTCTATAGTCATATCAAATTCAATAACCGTTCCCGGTCTTATACATTCCCTGACTATATTGGGTTTCTTTTTCGTGCCGTCCGGGCTGTAATCGATTTTTTCACAGAGCACCAAATCATCAAGGCTTAAGGGTCTGCTGTCGCTTATAATCAGCCCTCTCATTATGCTTATGCTTGCCTTGTCGATTTCCCTGTTGAAAAATATTTTTTCTAAATTATTGCTGTTTTCAGCCAATTTCAAAAGCAGCTTATTTTTTTCCTTTCTGTCAAATGTGTTTTTCAGGCGAGCCGATATTTGGCTGCTGTTTTCTTTTATTCTTTTTGCGTCCGGAATATTATTCGAAACACCAACCTCATTCCAAAGAATTATACTTCTTAAAAGCCCCTTAAGGCTGCTGCCGGGAATATAAGGCTTGTTATAAGCGTCCTTAATAAACAGCTGTATAGCCTTAAGACTTCTTCTGTCATCTAAATTTTCCGCACCCTTTAAAACATAGGCGGAAACCCTTTCATAATCTCTTATGCCGTTGTCATAAAGCCAGTTTTTTAAAGTAACAGGCCTGGCATTTTCATATTTATATCCCCTGTTTCTGTTTTGTGAGGGCTTCCCTGACCCTTGCATAAACCGCAAATAGCTGTCAGTTAAATTTCTTCTCGCAACAGCTTCCATTAGTTTGTAAGAATCTATGACATAAACTAAATTTCTGTCAAAAATATATTCCTTTTTGTTTATCTCCTGCCCGGAGCCTATAAAAACAGGAGCAAGGGCAGTAAGCTTTATTTTATATTGTTTTAAAAATGAATCCATACTTATCCCCCTATTCCTATTAACATAGGCTTTTCATATCTGTAAACCGGGTGAGCCCCCTCCTGCGAAACGTCGAATATATCCCCCTGAAATCTTTTTGTGAAAACCGCTCCCTGCGCAAATACATACAAGTCCCGTTTTTTAAGCTGTCTTTCGGAATATGTGTCAGACTGCACAAAGCCGCTTCTTTTTATAATTTTATAAGAAGCCCCGGTCAGCACATCTTCAAGCTCATTATCCGCCGCCATTGACACCGACAGTGACATATATCTTTCACTTTTACCATTAAGCCTGTTTTCAAACCCGGCTGCCGAGGCCGCCCTTGCCGTAAACCTTCCGTAGCCGGAGGCTCTTTTTCCGCCCAAGCCAGAATATTCCAGTGAAATCAAAATAGCCTCAAACAGCTCCGGAGCTTCATTTCCTTCATAGCCTAAAATAACATAAAGGCCGCAATTTTTATTGAATTCATAAACACCTACGTTATACAGCTCGTTATTCTCCGCCTGTTTTATAAAAACCTTCTGAAACACACTTTTTCTGCCCAAACCCGAAAGCTCTTCGTTTATTTTAACAGGGTCGGACTTTCCCGAAAGATAGTCTGAAAGGCTGTCAACGGGAATATAAGCCATTTTCTTAAATTCCTTTTTAAGCGATAAATCATTTTCGGTGCTCTCAATTCTGCACATAGGCTTGGGAATATAAAAACAGTTATTAATATATGGCAAAGCGTCGGAAATAATCAGTTTGCCCCCTTGCGCATAGCTCACAAGGGTTTCTAGAAGGCTTTCGCCGCCTATGTGAAGGGCTTCTATACATAAAGCCGAAAAAAGCGTGTCGGAATGAATTGTATTTTCAGCCGAAGAAAGACTGCCGCCGCCTATATGTATTCCGCTCGGAAAGGATAGCTTGTAAATTTTATATTTCATTGACTATTCCCCCAATACAGCCCTGCACTTGTCAATAAGCTCCTCATCTATATCGCCGAACACCGTTTCAGCATCAATATCGCTGAATTTAACCTTACCGTAGCCTCTTGTTCCGCTGCCGCCCAAATAATCATATTCAAGAAGTCTAAAGCCGTCGGCCACAGCCTTAAAGTCTTCAAGGATCTGTTCTTCACTCTGTTCATCGGAGTTTATATTGTAAATAATGGATATTTCAAACCTACAGCCGGGAATAACCCTCTCAATTTGCCTAGGGTTTGCCTCTGAGGTAAGACGCTTTATTGAGTTTTCAAATTTAACCTCTGTGGCTCTCCTTGCTCCCTTAGCCTTTATTTCATCTAAATTGCAAAGCAGGCTGTCTGTAAACTGAAGACGGGAACGGCGGTATTTCTTTTCATTGCTGTCTCCGAAAAGACGTTTTACAATATCGGGGTCTTTTTCTATTTCAACAGGCATAGCTTTATTGCTGTAGTTTCTTGAAAGAAGTGTTCTCATCTTACCCTTAAGGGATGAACCGGGTATCATAGGCAGGCGGCTTAAAGCATCACGAACAACAGGAGAATCCACCGCCCCTATTGCGGCAAATTCGTTTGTGCCCCCTATGTGCATACCTGTTAAAACCTCTAAAACCGCTGTTATCTCTATTTTGCTTAACATTTTTATTCATCCTTTCCGCCGTAATATCTGTGATAGGCCACAAGTGCTTCCATATATCTTTCCATATCTATAAACCTTTCCTTACTGCCGTTAATGCTGTCGATTTTTGAAATTATTCCTGATTTTTTTATAAATCCCTCCACATTTCTGTCACGTCCGCACTCATATATAAACTGCACCTTAAGATATTGTATTCTTCTTATAATGTCGGCTGTAAGTTTATCCCCTTCAATTTGCACAGCATCGTTGTATATATCGGATATTCCCGACAAAAGTCCTCTTATTTTGGTTGTTGTTATTTTATTTCTTCTGTCGGAATACAGTTCCTTAATAACCTTTTCCGCTTCATCAACGTAACTCATTAAATCACTCCTCACTTTCTTCGCCTGTTCTTGTTTCATATACATAAAGATAAATTGCCATAATAAGCTGAAGCCTGTCCTCTTTGTTTATCGCCCAGTCATACATCTGCCTTGAAAAAGCCTTATAGCTTTCCCTCTCACTTTCGCCGGCATCCTTATCCGGTTCTATTCTGGAAAGCAAATATGCGTATCTGGCAATATTTATTTTGTCGCTTATATTTCTCAAATAATCGAGAAGATTGTAAAGCAGGCTTCTGCCGTGTTCCGTCTGACCGTCAAAATAATTTTCAAGACATTTTTTCTTTTCGCCTATAACCTTTTCCTTAAGCTCGTCCCAGCCGAAGGTATATTTTGCATTTTCGCTGTTGCCGCTGCTTAAGAGGGTTATTTTATTTCTGCCCTTTTCCTTTGACGCAGTTTCAAGCCCTCCGCTTTCATATGCCATGGCTTCAATTGGGTATGTCGGGGAATAAATTCCTATTCCGGCGGAAATTGTAAGAGTTCCTCCCGTAAATTTTTCAAAAGCATCTCTCAAAATCATTGCCGCCCTTACGGCATCACTCCATGCGCTTACAAGAAAAACATCGTCGCCGCCGGAATATACAATAAGCGCATTTATTTTTGCTTCATCAAAAAGACTTTTTATGTGCTTTTTAAAGAATATTGAAAGCTTTCTCGAAAAAACGGCAGACCGTGACAGTGACATATGCTCCCTGTCAAAGCCGGAAACAAAGGCCTTGCCCAAATTGTCAACATCTGCTCTCATTACACCTATTCGCCTTATGCCTGTTGATTTATCCGCAAGCTCCGAAAACTCCTTGTCCGTATGATAATCTCCCACCCATATTTTTGTGGCAAGATTTAAGCCCGTATACATTTTATTTTTAGAATAGCACCTTACATAACTGCTGTCATTCATAAGCTCAGACGTAAGCTTACTGCGTTCGGTACATATAAGAGAACAGCCAAAGGGCAAGGGCAGACCCTCATCACCTTTTACAACGGCAAAAAATTTACCATCTATGATGTCATTGGACATTCTTATAAGCTTGTCGCAGACAACACAGACATCGTTTTTTATGTCATTTGAATTGTGACATATTCTACACTCACGCTCGCCATATTTATGTCTGCCCCTGTTCAATTCCAAAATATCACAGGCACTGTACCTGCCCGATTTTTCCTGCGACAGCTTATGAGAAAGCTCTGTAAATATGCCGGAGTAGTCTCCCTCATCCTTGTTCATAAGGTCGTTTGCGCTGCACTCAGTATAAGCCGCCGCAGTGTAAAGGGCATTTTTAAAGGTTTTAAGGCACCAGCTGTTAATCTCTTTATGAAGCCTTTCCAAAATTTCCTTTGTTTCGGCTGTATTGGCAAGAAGCAAATAGCCGTGGCCGCCGCCGGAATATATAAGGTTTGCCCTTGAAAGCTCCGTTTCTTCAAGAATTGTGTCTATAAAATGTTCGCTTAACATTTCAAGATAAAAGGAGCGTGAGCGAAGCATTTTAAGCGTACCCTTTGAGCTTATTGTATATATAAAATCCTGTATTCCCGATATATCGAATGAAAACATCAAAAATGCTTTCTTTTTATAAAATTCGGCTGATTTCTTATATAATTCACTCTTAAAATCCGAAATTTTATTTTCATTCACATAATCAAAAATGCAGGAACCAACCGCCGCAGTAATCTTTGAATGGTCATAAAGTGAAATATCGGCTATTTCCCCCAAATTTGTAGACGAAGGCACAAAGCTGCAGTCTGCCTCCATAATTTCAAGAAGTGAATTTACATATTCTCTGCTGTATTCTATGCCTTTTAAAGAATCGGCAATGTCCACACAAATATTATTATAAATTTCAGGAGAAAAATCAATTTTTTCGCTTTCCGGAACAGGATAGTTTATGCCCGATTCCATTGTTTGGGGCTTATATTTTCGGCTGTCTTTATTACCGCCGAGAATATTAAAAACAGATTCAAGGGGTGTATTTATTTTAAATCCCCCGGAGGAACCACTTATCCTTCGCCGGTCTGCTCCCGAGGCTATGTTGTCGGCAATATAGGTTATGTAAGCAAGAGAATCATCGGATATTTTGCTGCTCTTTATCATATCCCCATGGTGATATTTTACCTGTTCAAGTATTTTTTCGTCATTTAATTTTGCTTCATTTTTTAAAAATTCAAAGCCCGATAAGCTGTGGTTTTTTGATTTTTCACTTCTGTAAACCGGCTTGCCTATGTCGTGAAGCAAGCCGCCGCAGATTACCCTTATTTTATCTGAGTCCAAATATATCACTCCTTTCTTATCTCAACAGCACCCATTCCCAGTGCCGTTTTTATGCCTATTCCCGAATATTCACCAAAGTTCACCAAAAGATTTGTCAAGGCGCCTAACTTGCTTTTTTTGCTTATTTTTATATTTATCCACCCCATAAATGAGGGAATCCTTACCCCTTCCATATGGGCAGCTGTACTCTGCAGATTGTAAGACGAAATAAAAGAATTTTGAATAAGACTTTCAAGTGTTTCCTCATCATAAATACTGTATTCATCGGAAAATCCGTCAAATTTGTTTATAAGATTTTTATATATAAGCCCCATATCCGGATAAATAACATAACGGCCGTTAACCTTAAAGGCCGTCGGCGTTTTAAAAATAACTCTTATGTTTTCAGGAACCTCCGAAAAATATGTGTTTTCGATGAAATCCCTGTAGGTTTCACTCTTAAATGATTTCGATAAAACTTTTAATTCACGTTCCTTTTTTCTTATAAAAACAGAAATGGCCTTTATTATTAACGCCTTGTTAAACCTCTCCGAACATTCGTCATTAAGGCAGTTTATGCGCCAAACAGTTCCTTCATTTGTAAAATAAGTATATTGTGAAAAGGGCTTCAAGCTGTTCTCGTGAAGCCTCTCTGCGTATTCAAAAGGAAGCATTTCCATAAGCGCCCCGTGAAATAAAGACCCCATATTTCGGTTAATAAAATGCTCCCTGTCATCAAGTAATAATTCAATTTTCGCCGGCATATTCTCTCCTCTTAATATATAATTTCATTTTGATTCTTTGCCGTCCCCTATGGGGATTTGATGTTTTAAAACCAGATTGAAAACTTAATAGCTGAAAGATAAAACAGTTTCCGTCCCCTATGGGGATTTGGTGTTTTAAAACTGGAATTTAAAATAGAAGGGAATTATTCAGCTGTTTCCGTCCCCTATGGGGATTTGGTGTTTTAAAACACAGTTGTGTGGCTTATCATAGGTATGATTTTAGTTTCCGTCCCCTATGGGGATTTGGTGTTTTAAAACAAGGAGTATGAAAAATGAAAATAGACGACAATGTAGTTTCCGTCCCCTATGGGGATTTGGTGTTTTAAAACCCTGACTTCGGAAAGCCTTGATTTTAGGGGCCTGTTTTGAGGTTTTGCGGCTGAAAAATATTTTTAGGATTTTCAGTGCCGCTTTAGTTATGCTATTCCTTAAAAAAGCCCACAAATCAGGGATTTTCAGCCCTGCGGCTCAAAACCGTCTTCAAAAATTACTTTCTTAAGCTTACAACGACCTTTCCACTACATACACATTATAACAGAATTTACTGCCAATTGCAATATATTTTACAAAACTGCAGCAATTTTTTCTGTTGGGGTGTCAATGATTGGTTACACTTAGCCGAGCAATAAATTGTCAAGGGTAAGGTGGAGATTTTTTCCAAAAAAAATGCAGAGAATTTTTTTGGGAAAAATACTACCTGACCTTGACAATTGGCACCCTTTGTAAGCATAATTAAATTCCGGCTTTCAGCAGTCTCCTGATGAAAGCCCTTATTTGATATATTAGTTTCCTTACCACATAACTCCCAAGTATTTCTTAACGACTTGGTTTGGGCTTAACATATTCAAACAAGTTTTTATATAGTTGTTAGATTTCTTTTGATATACAGCAAGCTGTTTTCTGCCGTCCTCCAGACTGTACATTTTTAAATCATCATAAAATCTATCACCATCCTGCCTGTTTTGACGTTCAACTTTTCCATTATGTCTCGGCGTTGCAACTCTAATTCTTTGATACTCTATACCAAACTTTTCTAACTTTTTTTCAAACAAACTCAGCCTGCCTTTTGTCAATATTAATATGTTAGTAAATTCCGAACCGTTGTCTGTTTGGATTCTTTTTATCGGAAACGGAGCATGCTTTATAAGCGAATTTAAGAATTGTGTAGAACTATATGTACTGTGTTCTTCATACATTTCTCGATAACACCACCTGCTGCATTCGTCTACTGCTACATAGACATAATACTTATTGCCGTTCATAACACACTCACTTGGTACAAATTTTACATCTACCTGAACTTTTTGCCCTATGTAGTCTGCTCTCTTATATGGCTTGGGTTTCCTCTTTGGCTTCTTTGGTGTTCCGGCAGCCTTTTTCATTCGACTTATTACTCGCTTCATACCTCCATAACTGCGCTTATATCCATATTTATCTCTTAATTCCTGAAAGAACAGTATTAAATCTTTCCATTTGTGTTTCTTTGCCAACCTCCTTATCAGCTTCAACTCTTCTTCTGTATGTGCCCTCGGACTGTGATGAGGCCGATGACTCCTGTCCTCTAAGCTCTTAAGCATGCCATCATATCTTTTTAGCCACTTATATACAGTCTTTCGGCTTATCCTAAATCTAATGGCTGTTTCGGTTACTGTATGATTTTCTAAATATTTAATTATGATGAAGTAACAGTTGAAGTTTCCGGAGAAACAGAAGAAACCGACATCTTAAAAATCAGAAACTTTTTTAATGAAAATCTATAAAAACATGGGCTGCCGTTTTGCTGCAGCCTTTTTTATAAGAAACCAATACAAAATATTTATATTTAGCATCCCATCTTTTTCGGCTAATTTAACATACAATATTAAATCAGCCGAAATCCGCAAATGAGCAAAACCTCAGTTTTCCGCTGATTTATGTGGGTTTCGGGTTATTATACGCAGTGTGTAAAATTCCTTCTTAATCTATATGCTCCCAAAACCGCAGCACACATAACAAAGGGCTTTTTACCAATATATTCCATAATCTTCCTAAGTTTATTTTTCATTTTATACCACCCGTTTTTTACTATTTTATGGGAATATTATGGCTTTTATAATAAAATATTTCGATGTGAGATCTGTGATAATATTTGTGCAATTTTGTAAAATCAATTTTATATTTTTAACAGTACGTGAAATGACCATCGGGACTTTTTGATTTTCCGATGGTCATAATTTTGATGCAAACGGAGAATTATTTTTGGATTGGCTTAAGACACCAAAACAGTATATTCATAGCGGCAACAATTAATAATACGACTGTCATGGATACCCAGAAACCCATATTTAAGCCGAGAAGTTCGGTTTTTCCGAATAGATTAATAAAAATGTTTGTCAAGATCATGATCTTTCCTCCTTTACAAAAGTTCTCCGTAATGACGGATATAGGCTTTTTTAAGACTTGTTGCCAAAAGCATATAGAGCAGAATACAGGGCAGCAGGTAGGCAAAATAGCTGAGGGGCAGAGCTGTGAAGCCCAGCATTGTGCCTAAGGGTGTGAAGGGAATAGCCGTCAGAACTGCGATTCCCGTCATAGTCAGCAGAGTTACGGAAGCCGAAGCGTGACTTTGTATAAATGGCAGCTTAGGGGTTCTGATCATATGAATAACAAGGGTTTGACTCCACATTGACTCTACAAACCAGCCGGCTTGAAACATTGCCATATATTTAAACTGCACAGCCGCAAGCTCCGCTCCGCTGAAATGTGCCGCAAGGTCGTTATAAAGAACACCGCCGGAAACAAACACAGGGCAAAACAGGAAGTACATAAAAATGTAGGTTGTAAAGTCAAATATTGAGCTTGTGGGGCCTATCCAAAGCATAAAGCTGCCTACGCTTGAAGCGTCCCATTTTCGAGGAAGGGCAATAAATTCCTCATCTACATTATCCCAGGGGATTGCCGTACAGCTCAGGTCATATATAAGATTCAGGAAAATAAGGTGTATGCTCATCATAGGCAGGAAGGGCAGCAGCGCCGAAGCCGCAAGAACGGAAAACATATTTCCGAAGTTTGACGAAGCCGTCATTTTTATGTATTTTATCATATTTGCATAGGTTTTTCTGCCTTCGATAATTCCCTCTTCCAATACGGTTAAATCCTTTTCCAAAAGTATAATATCCGCCGATTCCTTTGCCACGTCTACCGCCGTATCTACGGAAATTCCTATATCGGCGGCTTTCATAGCTGCGGCATCGTTTATTCCGTCTCCCATAAAGCCCACTGTGTGACCGTTTTCCCGAAGAACAGACACTATACGTGCTTTTTGGTTTGGTGTCAGCTTTGCAAATATATCCGTTTTCTCGGCAATTTTCCCAAGCTCTGCGTCGCTCATATTTTCAATATCAGAACCTAAGATCATATTTTCGGCATAAAGGCCTACCTGTTTGCAGATGGTTCGGGTTACCTTGTCATTATCTCCTGTCAAAATTTTTGTTGCCACACCGTGGTTCTTTAAGGCTTTTATTGCCTCCGCTGTCGATTCCTTCGGCGGATCGAGAAATGCCAAATATCCTATAAGAACCATATCCTTTTCGTCCTTTACACCGAAGGTACCAACAGCCGAAGGATTTGTTTTATGAGCAACAGCCAAAACTCTGAAACCCTTTTCATTTAAATCCTCCGCTGTACTGAGTATTCTCTTTTGAACATCATCTCCCAGCAGCTTAACCTCTCCGTCGATTTCGGCATATGAACAGACGGAAAGCATTTCTTCAACCGCTCCCTTTGTTATCATCTGAGTTTTGCCGCTTTTATTCCGGACAACGGCAGTCAGCCGCCGCCTTGCAAAGTCAAAGGGTATCTCATCTACCTTTACATAGCTTTCCGACAAATCCGTTAGTGTAGGATTTTCCTTTTCCTCCTCTTCCGTTTTTTGAATTATGGCTAAATCCATAAGGTTTTTATAGCCTGTTTGAAAATAGCTGTTAAGATATGCATGACTCAATACACGACTGTCCTCTTCGCCGTTTATGTTCAAGTGATATTCCAAAACAACCTTGTCCTGAGTAAGTGTTCCAGTTTTGTCGGTACAGAGAATATCTATTGCTCCGAAATTTTGAATTGAGTTAAGATTTTTAACGATGGTTTTCTTTTTGCTCATTGAAACAGCCCCTTTTGCAAGGCAGGTTGTTACAATCATAGGCAGCATTTCCGGCGTAAGACCTACGGCAATGGATATTCCGAAAAGAAAAGCCGACAGCCAGCTGCCCTTTGTTAAACCGTTTACAATAAATACCAGTGGAACCATAATCATCATAAATCGAATCAATACCCATGAAACAGCGTTTACTCCTTTTGTAAAGCTTGTTTCTGCTGCTTCTCCGGCAACAGCCGAAGCCATAGAACCGAACAAGGTGTTGTCGCCTACACAGACTGCGACAGCTGTGGCACTTCCGGAAATTACACTGCTGCCCATAAAGGCAATGTTGGGATAGTCCGTAATTGTTTTCTCTTTTTTCGATGCAAAAGCAGTTTTCTCCACAGGCTCGCTTTCTCCTGTTAAGGCAGACTGGCTTACAAACAAATCCTTTGCTTCTAAAATTCTCACATCGGCAGGAATCATATCTCCGGCAGACAGATGAATAATATCTCCCACAACCACCTCGTCAAGAGGAATTTCAGACTTAGGCGCATATTTTCGTGTAACAGTACAGGTTGTGGTAATCATTGCCAACAGCTTTTCCGCCGCATTTCCGCTTCGGGATTCCTGAACGAAACGAAGAGTGCCGGAAATAACAACCATTGTCAGAATAATAACAACCGTAAGACAGTCAAAGTCCGCCGGTTCACAGCCAAGCAGCGAAAAAGCAGGCAAAATCATATCCGTCACTGTCGAAACAGCAGCCAGACAAAACAATATTGCCGTAAAGGGGTTTATAAATGCCCCAATCAAACGCTTAGGCAGTGACTTCTTTTTCTCTTTTGTAACACGGTTTGAGCCGTAAAGAGAACGGCTGCCTGTGACCTCGTCTTCGCTTAAACCCGTTAAAGCTGTATTCAGCCCTTCAAGAACAGCTCCCACAGGGTTTTCCGCCGCAAAGGCTATGCGGCTGTTTTGTTCGTCACGAATAACGGAATTTTCTGTTATTCGGCGAAGCTCATTTCTGCTTCCTTTTTTGTTTATTTTTTTCACAATGTTTCCTCCTTTCAAAAAAATGATGTTACAAAACCTCCCATCCGGCACTTATGACCTCGGGAAAAGCAAGCATTTGCCCTACAATACTTTCCAACACTCTATTTTTGGACTTTCCGCTTGAATCATATTCCGCAACAATTTCAACCTTATCTCCTACAACATCTCCGCTTTCCAAGCTCGCCAAATACAGTGTTTTGCAGGTATTTCCGTTAATCAGCTGCATACGCAGGTTATGCTCTGCTTTTTCCAAACAGGTAACGGAAATTCTGTATCTTTTTTCGTTTTCTTCCTCTGCTATAACGGGATTTATTTTTTTTGCCAAAGGTCTTAAGGCTAAATTTGAAATTATCAAAATTCCGGCGGCAATAACCGCAGTAAAATATTTCCCGGAGCTTGACAAAACTCCCACTGCTGCAGTACACCACAGTGTGGCCGCTGTGTTTATGCCTCTGACAGATGCGCTTTCTTTAAATATTACGCCGCTGCAAAGAAAGCCCACCCCCTGAATAATAGCCGCAGCAACTCTGAAGGTTTGCTCCGAATCGTAAAGCAATGGGAAAAGAGTAAAAAAACAGGCGCCCATGCTTATAAGCACATTTATGCGTATGCCGGCCGTATGACCTGTCAGCTGTCTTTCCAGGCCAACGGCAAAGCCCAGTATTAAAGACAGGGTTATTCTCAAAACAAAATCAATATAAGCCATAATAATTTCCTCCTTTAACTTCCTTAACTTCTTTTATTCTACAAAAAAAGCAAGGATAATCACAGGGCTGAAACCTTGCGATTTCCTTGCGTTTTAACAAGATATTATATTTTATCGTTAAACTTATATCCTATTCCCCATATTGTAATTATGTATTCCGGGCAGTCAGGGTGGGGCTCTATTTTTTTGCGCAGCTTGCGGATAAAGGCCATAATATTGCTGTCGTCCATAAGATATTCGGCGTCCCAAACCGCCTTGTAAATTTGCTCCTTTGTGAAAACCTCTCCTCTGTTTTTCGCCAAAAACAGCAAAATATCAAATTCCTTGGGGGTTAAAATTATTTCCGTCCGGTCTCTTTGAACCCTTCGTGTCAAAGGGAAGATATGAAGCTCTCCGCAGACAATTTCCGACTGAGCCTGTGAAAAGCCCGGTTCCCCAAGCTGGAGCATAATGCTTTCGGAAGCTCCCTCTTCCATAGCTGATAGTGCCGACAGCAATTCCTCCGCACATTTTACGCTTGACGGCGCCGCCTTCAGTTTTTCCTTTAAGTAGGAAAGGGTTGAAACATCCATATTTACAAATTCTATGTTTTTCTTCACAGTCTCGCCCTCCTACAAAAGCTCCATGTATTTTTTTGAATAAAAATATTTCGCAGCGCTTACAAAAATCAAATAGCAAATTACGTTAATTATGAGAAAACAGTAATATTCAGCCGGAAGAGAAGTAAGCCCCAAACAGTCTCCCAAGGGTGTTGCCGTTAAAACCGTAAATAAAACAATCCCTGTTATTGTAACAAAAAACACTGCTTTTGAGGGCTTGCTTTGAACGAAAGGAATTTTATCCGCCCGAAGCAGATGAAGAATAAGAACCTGTGTCCACATAGACTCCAAAAACCAGCCTGTCTGAAAAACAGCGGCAAAGGCAAGCTGTCTGTCTGTATCAAACTGTGAAAAAGCTCCTCCGCAGATCTTCGGGCAAAGTGCAAAATATAAAAATGCAAATGTCAAAACATCAAAAACAGAGCTTATAGGCCCGAATCTCAGCATAAACCTGCCTAAGCTTTTGCCGCCCCATTTAATGGGCTTTTCAAGCTGCTCACTGTCAACATTGTCCCAGGGCAAAATCAGGCAAAGAATGTCATACAAAAGATTAAGAAGCAGAAGCTGCAGCGAAGTCATAGGAAGAAAAGGCAGAAAAATACTTGCGGCCACAACGGCGCAGATATTTCCGAAATTGGAAGAGGCCGTAATTTTAATATATTTTGTCATATTGGAAAAGGCTTTTCTGCCTTCCCGAATACTTTGCTCCAAAACCTTTAAATCCTTTTTAAGCAAAATCACGTCGGAGCTTTCCTTTACTGCGTTGGCTGCTGTGTCTACGGAAATTCCCACATTTGCTTTCAGCTCCGCCGGAAGGTCATTCATACCGTCTCCCATAAAGCCCACTGTGTGACCGTTTTTTTGTAATATTTCGATTATTTCAGCCTTTTGTCCCGGTGTAATTTCGGCAAAAACCTTTGTTTTTTCCACACAAAGAGGAAGTTCGTTTTCAGACAGGTTTTTTAAAGCCTCACCTGTTAAAACAAATTCCGTTTCTATCCCCAAACGTGAACAAACTGAAAGTGTGGTTTTTAAATCGTCCCCTGTCAAAACACGAACGTCTGTTTTTAGACTTTTAAGACGGCTGATTGTCTCGGCGGCGGTTTTCTTGGGAGCGTCAAAAAAAGCTAAATATCCTGCAAGTGTAAAACCGTCCGCTTTTTCATCTATAACACTTCCGCCGGTTTTTCTGTAAGCCGCCGCAATAACCTTCATACCGTCCTCTGTCAGCTCGTCTACAACAGCCCCCACACTTTCAAATATATTTTCGGTAATCGGAACAGCTTCACCCTTAAATTCAACATATCTGCATTTAGAAACAACATTCCTAACCGTTCCCTTTATAATATGTATGTTTTCATTTTTACCCTTCAACAGAACTCCTGCATATTTATGACTGTAATCAAAGGGCTGTTCGTCCAAAAGAACACTGCTCTTCGAAAGCGCTTTAAAATGATTCTCATCTTTAGGCATATCAAGACACTTCAAAATAGCTGTGTCAAGCTGATTGCCCACACCGCTGTGAAAATAGCTGTTTAAAAAGGCCAAATCCAAAACCTTCCGGCTTTCATTTCCCAAAACGTCCATATAATATTCAAGTATAATTGTATCGTCTGTCAGGGTTCCTGTTTTGTCTACACACAGTATGTCCATACTGCCTAGGGTCTGCATTGCATTTATGTTTTTAACAACGGTCTGTTCCTTCAACATCTGAAAGCTGCCCTTTGCCAAACAGGCATTCACAACCATAGGCAGCATCTCCGGCGTCAGCCCAACGGCAACGGAAAGAGAAAAAAGAAAAGCTTCGAACCAGTTCCCCTTAGTAAATCCGCAGGCGACAAACACAACAGGCAGCAGAACAGCCATAAACTTAATAAGCACCCAGGCAATAGAGCCTGTGCCCCTGTCAAAGCCCCGTTTCTGCTCTGCCCTTTCGGTATCCATACCGCCGAAAACAGTGTTTTCCCCAACTGCTTTAACAATGCCTTCCCCTCTGCCCCCTGTTACAGATGTGCCTTGAAAAACTATGTTTGTGTAATCGCCGATTTTTTTAGGCTTATCTTTAGGAGGCACAGCCTTTTTAACAAAACTGCCGCTTTCCCCTGTTATTACCCCCTGTGAAACAAACAAATCCTCTGCAAAGCTAAGCTGAATATCCGCCGGAACACGCTCCCCGGCTTCTATTCGGACTAAATCCCCTACCACAAGCTCGTCGGAACAAACACTATGCCAAACACCGTCCCGACATACGGAAGCCGTTGTTCGGGTCAAATCAGTAAGACGATCCGCCACTCCCTTTGCCTTAAGCTCCTGAAAAAGCCTGACAAAGCCCCCGAGCAAAAGCATTGCCCCTATAATAACAACGGAAGACAAGCTCTGCCCGTATGCCGCCGGCAAAAGTATATCCGTAAGCAGCGAAACAGCCCCCAACACACACAGTATAACCGAAAAAGGATTTATAAAAGCCCTTCTGACACAATGCAAAACAGAAGTTTCCCTTTTGTTTGTCTGTCCATTGCTGCCGTATTTTCTCCTGCTTTCCGAAACCTGCTTCTGCTTAAGCCCTGCCTCTTCAAAGCCCTCATTATTCATAACCTCAATTTCACCTCTTCTAAGCACAATTTACAAATTTCTCAATATATTATACCATAAAACTCTACAGTCAAATCTTGTTTTTTTCTTGCGGCAGAAAAGGGTGCTTGTATAAGGCCTTATGGATTT
>JAJQCI010000262.1 GCA_021202835.1 Clostridiales bacterium
ACATACCACAATTGGATACTTTGTTTTTGACTAAGTCAGAAATCGTAAAAAAAAAGAAAGCCGGCCTTTCCAGAAACATTATCTCAAAAGACCGGTTTTAATAAATTCTTCTTTAAATTAATTTTGCTTTTATAAAGCCCTCTATTGCCTCTTTTTCTATGCAAATGTCGTGAAGGACGGGGCGCTTTTCGATGTCCTTTATGGGGGCAGGAACAGGTGTTCCGCTTACTTCCGAAAGGGTTCTTACAGCTTCGAAGGGGTCGATGCTCTTATATTTTTCGTCTATGGCCGCTAAAACGTCCTTTGCAAACTTAAAGGGGCTTGCCGTTGAAACAACAACCGCAGGAGTATTGTCACCGCTTTCGCTTACATATTTTTTATATGAATTGTAGGCTACAGCAGTGTGAGTGTCAAGGACATAGCCTTCCTTTTCGAAAACCTCCTTTATAATAGCGAAGGTTTCGGCTTCCGTGCTGTATTCGCCTATGAAGCTTGAATCCATTGCCGTAAAGCCATAGTCTCCCTCGGAGGAGAGAAGCTTCATTTTTTCGCTTACCGTTTCAGCGTCGCTTAAGTGGTAGAGAAGTCTTTCCAAATTCGAAGAAATAAGAATATCCATAGAAGGAGATGAGGTCAAAATGAATTCTCTGCGTGCATTATATTCCCCTGTCTTAAAGAAGTCATAGAGAACCTTGTTTTCGTTTGATGCACAAATCAGCTTGTCAACGGGCAGTCCCATATTCTTTGCGTAGTAGCCTGCCAAAATGTTTCCGAAATTTCCCGTAGGAACAACAAAGTTGATTTTCTCGCCTAATTTAACTCTTCCGGCTTTAACCATCTGAGCATAGGCATAGAAATAATAAACAATCTGGGGCGCAAGTCTGCCTATGTTTATAGAGTTTGCGGAAGAAAATACATAGCCCTTTGCCGCAAGCTCTTCCTTTAAAGCCTTGTCTGTAAAGGCCTTTTTAACGGCAGTCTGGCAGTCGTCGAAGTTGCCCTTTATACCTACTACACAGGTGTTTCTGCCCTCCTGGGTTACCATCTGCTTTTTTTGAACATCTGAAACACCGTCTTGGGGGAAGAAAACAATAATGCCCGTTCCCTCAACATCGGCAAAGCCCTCCAAAGCCGCCTTGCCTGTGTCGCCGCTTGTGGCGGTAAGAATGACAATCTGTCTGTCCTCTCCGTTTTTTCTTGCAGAGGTTTTAAGAAGATAGGGCAGAATAGACAGAGCCATATCCTTAAAGGCTATTGTCTTTCCGTGGAAAAGCTCCAAAACTCCGCAGTCGGCCGTTTCCTTAAGGGGCGCAATAAGGGGAGTGTCGAATTTTTCGTCATATGCTCCGTTTATGCAGTATTTAAGCTCGTCTTCCGTGAAGTCGTCGAGAACAAGCCTTAAAACCCTGTAAGCAAGGGCCTTGTAGTCCATATTTAAAATTTCGTCAAGCTTAAAGTCAATTTTGGGAATCGCCTCGGGAACGTAAAGCCCTCCGTCGTCGGCTATTCCCTTTAAAATTGCCTGAGAAGCAGTAATATACTTACTGTCTCCTCTTGTACTTTTGTAAAGTAAAGCCATTTTTATCTGCCTCCGTAATAGTTATTGTAAATATTCTTCAAAATATGTGAAGGTGTAGCCGTCTTCTATTATTTTGTCCGTCATAACGGGCAGAGCCCAATACGGGGTATAATACCAGTTTCTGACGCCCCATGGGGTAGTGTCGATTTCTATTTTTTCGAAATCTATACTGGGGTGGAAGAAAAGCCCCACAACACAGCCGGCGTCTTCACACTCCTGAATTCGCCCCAGCATGTCGTCAAGCTCATATATATTGTTAAGATAATATGCCGGAAGAGGAACATATGTTACCGTGTGTCCATCAGAAGCCTCAACAGTCACAATGTCGTCTGATTTATTCAGATGGCCGGTGCTTTGGAAAATAACGGAATAAACCTCCTCAGCCATTTTAAGGTCGGAGGGCGTTGCGCCGTAGTGGGGAAACTCCCACATAGAACACTCAAACCCCAGCATCTCCGCATTATCTCTTGCCATAACAAGCCTTTCAGCCCTTTCCTGCCTTGAAAGTGTTGAAACAAGGCCGAATTCAAAGCCGTCAGCTGAGAAATAGTCGTCAAACTGGTGTGTGTATCCGTGAATTATGAGCTTTCCGCCCTTATCGATAAGATAATCCAGAGTATACATAAAATCCGCAGTATATGTATTTGTCATTTTCGTTAAATCAACGTCAATATCCTCTCCGGGGTTTACATATCTCAAAATTGCGGCGATGTAAAACAGCTGTTCACGCCTTTCAAGATATTCTCCCACGGCTCTCAGCTTTTCATGGCCCTCGTCGGTATATCTGGGGTTTTCGCAGTATCCGTCGGGGTTTATGTCCTCAAGGCGGAGAAGCGCCGGAAGACTGTCTTCCGATTTGACAAGCGCAGGAACATCCGACGTGTCGGTTTTCCTGTAGAGTATGTTAACGCTGTCGTTTTCAGAGTCGAAAACCGCCGCAACACCCATACCCTTAACCAATTTATAAAATGATATAAAACATTTCCCATCTATTTCCATAAAATAGGGATTTATTTTTTCTTCGCTGTAGCCGGAAAAAATAAAGTTGTCATAAATAACGCCGTATTCTTCGGCATTCTCATCCATAAGGGAAACAAGAATATCATATGTTTCCTCAAAGGGAACATAAAGCCTTCCGTCGTAAAAGTAAGTGTCTGCATTTAAGGGAATGTCTTTAAAATAAACCTCCGTAGGCGCTTTCTGAACAGTAAAAAGATGTTCCTCTCCCAAGCGCCTGTTTTCCGAAACGGCTTCCGACGTGTATGCATTGCTTATAGCCTTAAGGCCTGCCCTTGCTTCATGATATGAATAAAGAAAATATATGCATACAGCCGCCGCTGCCCCAAACAGCAGCACTGTAAGCACGATTTTTAAAATTCTTTTACTCACTGTAAACTCCGAAGGCTCTGAACCTCTTATATCTGTTTTCGGCAAGCTCCTCGGGAGAAAAAGCCATAAGCTTGGGGAGCTCCTCCAGAAGACTGTGTTTAATCAAATTCGCCGTAAACTCAAAGTCTTCGCCGGCCCCTCCGGGAACCTCGTCGATTATCTTTTCGATTACACCCAGCTCAAGAAGGTCCTTGGCCGTTATTTTCATAATGTCTGCCGCTTCTTCGGCTCTTGAGCCGTCCTTCCAAAGTATGGAAGCAAAGCCCTCGGGAGAAAGAATGGCATAAACCGAATTTTCAAGCATCCATACTCTGTCTGCCGTAGCAAGGGCAATTGCGCCGCCGCTTCCTCCTTCACCTGTTATTATGGAAATAATAGGGGTTTTAAGCCTTGACAGCTCGAAAAGATTTCTGGCGATAGCCTCGCCCTGGCCTCTTTCCTCTGCCCCTACTCCCGGATATGCTCCGGAGGTGTTTACAAAACAGATAACGGGTCTGTGGAATTTTTCGGCCTGCTTCATAAGCCTTAAGGCCTTTCTGTAGCCCTCTGGGTGAGCCTGACCGAAGTTTCTTTCCATATTTTCCTTTAAATCCTTGCCTTTTTGAATACCCACAACCGTAACGGGAATGTCGTTAAGCCATGCAAGTCCGCCTACAACAGCCTTGTCGTCGGCGAAAAGCCTGTCTCCATGAAGTTCAATAAAGCCCGTAAAACAGTGGTTTATATAGTCAAGAGCAGTCGGTCTTGTGGCAAGACGTGCTATTTTTACTTTGTCATATGCTTTCACTGTTCTTTACCTCCTTTGCCGTAGTGTAATTTTATAATTTCAGCAAGCCTTCCGGGCATGTCCTCTCTTTTGACAATCATGTCAACAAAGCCGTGGGCAAGCTGGAACTCAGCCGTCTGGAAGTCGTCGGGAAGCTTCTGTTTAATTGTTCCCTCAATAACTCTTCTGCCGGCAAAGCCTATAAGGGCCTTGGGCTCGGCGATTATAATGTCTCCCAGCATAGCGAAGGAGGCCGAAACTCCCCCTGTTGTGGGGTCAGTCAAAACAGATATGTAAAGCTGACCTGCTTCCGAAAGCTTCGCCGCAGCCGCCGAGGTTTTTGTCATCTGCATAAGGGAAATTATACCCTCCTGCATTCTTGCGCCGCCCGAAGCCGCAAAAAGAACAACGGGAAGCTTGTTTTCAGCCCCGTATTCAAAAGCTCTGGCAAGCTTCTCCCCTACTACAGAGCCCATTGAAGCCATTATAAATGAAGAATCCATAGCGCCTATAACACAGTCGCAGCCGCCGATTTTACATCTTCCGGTTATAACAGCGTCTTTTATGCCTGTTTTTTTCTGCATTTCGGCAATTTTAGTCTCATAATCGGGAAAGCTCAAGGGGTTGGCCGCTGTCATATTTGCGTCAAACTCAGTGAAGCTGCCCTTGTCGGCGGTTATAAAAATTCTCTCTCTTGCCCCTATTCTGAAATATTTTCCGCACTTGGGGCAAATTTTATATCTTCCCGCTTCGGTCTTCGAAACCTCCGTTCCGCAGCCCTTACATTTAGCCTTAACCTCTGTCTTTTGAGGCTCGAAAACCTCTTTTTCACCCTCCGCTGAAACGGAAACGGCTTTTTTTATAACAATTTCGTCTTTTTTCTTAAAAATTTTATTTACCAAAGGCGTATATTTAGATTTACCGAATAAAGTCACCTTGTTAATCTCCTTTCTTTACACTTAAAACAACCCGGGCTCAGGCGATTATAAAAGTAAGCTCGCCTTCGGCAACCTTCTTGTCTCCCACATATGCGACGGCCTTTCCTACGCCTGCCACCTTTTTAAGCTTTATAATCTCCATTTCGAGCCTGAGCTGATCTCCCGGCACAACCATCCCTCTGAACTTACACTTGTCTATAGCGCCGAAAAGAGGTGTTTTGCCTTTATATTCGGGCATTGAAAGAATGGCAACAGCCCCTGCCTGTGCAAGAGCCTCCATAATAAGAACACCCGGCATAACAGGCTGACCGGGAAAGTGACCCTGAAAGAAAGCCTCGTTCATAGTTACGTTTTTAATGGCAACAACCCTTTTTCCCTCTTCTATTTCAAGAACTCTGTCTATAAGAAGCATGGGATATCTGTGGGGAAGAGTTTCCATAATTTGGTTTATATCCATCATAGCCTTATTCCTCCCACTTTTTTATACAGATAACGCCGTTGTGACCGCCGAAGCCCAGTGTGTTTGAAATAGCATACTTAATGTCTCTCTCTTTGCCATTGTTTACGGTGTAGTCAAGGTCAAGATCCGGGTCGGGGGTTGTATAGCCTATTGTAGGAGGCACAAAGCCTTCTTTAACGGCAAGCACTGTCGCAATTGCTTCGATTGCTCCTGTTGCTCCCAGTAAGTGGCCCGTCATAGACTTTGTTGAGCTTATTGAAATGTCATAGGCTCTTTCGCCGAAGAGGTCCTTAATAGCTCTTGTTTCCATTTTGTCGTTTAAAGCCGTAGATGTTCCGTGAGCGTTTATATAATCAACGGTATCCGTTCCGGCTTCGTCGATAGCCGCCTTCATAGCAGATCTTGCGCCCTCGCCGTCTTCCTTGGGAGCGGTAATATGATAAGCATCGTCTGTAGCGCCGTAGCCTACAATCTCGCCGTAAATCTTTGCTCCTCTTGCCTTGGCGTGTTCAAGCTCTTCGAGCAGAAGAACCCCTGAGCCTTCGCCCATAACAAAGCCGCTTCTGTTTAAATCAAAGGGTGTTGAAGCCTTTAAGGGATCCTCCGAGCCTGTAAGGGTTCTTGCGGAACAGAAGCCGGCAACGCCGATTCTTGTAATGGGCGCTTCAGCCCCTCCGGCAAGAATCATATCTGAATAGCCGTGTTTAATGTTTCTGAATGCCTCGCCTATGGCGTGAGTTGAAGAAGCACATGCTGTAACTATACAGGTACAAATGCCCTTTGCCCCTACCTGAATGGCTACATTTCCGGCAGCCATATTTGTGATAGCCATAGGGATAAAGAAGGGGCTTACCTTTCTTGCGCCGCTTTCATGCATCTTTATAACCTGTTCTTCGATTGTGGCGATTCCGCCGATTCCCGAGCCTATAATAACGCCGAAGCGTCCGGCGTCCTCCTTGGAAACATCGAGGCCCGAATCCTTCATACATTCATCAGCAGCCACCATAGCATACTGGCAGAATTTGTCCAGTCTCTTCTGCTCCTTCTTTCCTATTACCCTGTCGGGGTTAAAATCCTTAACCTGTCCGGCTACTTTAGCCTTAAGGTCAGATGTGTCAAATCTATCTATAATGCTGATTCCGCATTTTCCCTCTTTGAGTCCGTTCCAAAATTCGGGAACGCTGTTTCCGAGAGGGGTTACAGCTCCCAGACCCGTTATAACTACTCTGTTAGACATAATAACCTCCTTATTGCATAACCATACCGCCGTCGCAGTTTACGACCTGGCCGGTAATATAATCGTTTTCGGCAAAGAACAGGGCAACCTTGGCCACGTCTTCGGGGAGACCCTGTCTGCCCAAAGGAATCTGGGCAAGCATAGCATTTTTAACATCATCGGTTAGAACATCCGTCATAGGTGTTTTAATAAAGCCGGGTGCTATGGCGTTGCACGTAATTCCTCTTGAGCCCAGTTCTCTGGCGGCTGTTTTTGTTATGCCCAAAACTCCTGCCTTGCTGGCGGAATAGTTAAGCTGGCCTATATTTCCCATTAAACCCACAACAGAGCTTAAGTTGATTATAGCGCCTCTCTTCTGCTTAAGCATAATCTTTGAAGCGTGCTTAATCATATTGAAAGTGCCCTTAAGGTTAATTCTAATAACGTCGTCGAAGTCCTTTTCCTTCATACGGATAAGAAGGCCGTCTCTTGTTATGCCGGCATTGTTTACCAAAACGTCAACAGTGCCGAATTTTTCCTTTGCGCCCTTAACAAGCCCCTCGGCCTGTTCAAAGTCGCTTATGTCGGCTGTTATGCCTATACAGTCAACACCGAAGGCCTTAATTTCATCAATAGTTTCTTCGGGTATTTTAATGTCGTTTATAACGATGTTTGCGCCCTTAGCGGCGAAAGCCTTTGCTATGGCAAAGCCTATACCTCTTGAAGAGCCCGTAACGATAACGGTTTTTCCTTTTAAGTCCATAATTATAATCCTCCCAATGCTTTTTCCAGAGTCTTTAAATCTTCCACATTAACGGCCTTAACCTGTCTCGAAACCTTCTTAACAAAAGATGTAAGGGTCTTTCCCGGGCCCATTTCGATAAATGTGTCAACTCCTGCGTCAATAAGGTTTTTAACCGTCTGTTCCCACTTAACCGGACTCATAACCTGCTTCGTAAGTGTGGGAATAACGTCTTCCTTTCCCTTATAGGCTCCTGCCGTAAGGTTTGAAATAACGGGAATGTTAAAATCCTTTATATCGATATTCTGAAGCTCGGCGTTAAGTCTGTCTGAAGCCGGCTTTAAAAGAGGAGTGTGGAAGGGCCCGGACACATTAAGCCTTACAACTCTCTTTGCTCCTGCTTCGGTAAGCAAGGGCTCCGCCTTTTCAACCTCTTCCTTATAGCCTGCAACGGCAATCTGCCCCGGGCAGTTATAGTTGGCTATAAAAACTCTTTCGGGGTTTACACTGTTTAAAACCTCCTGAATTTTTTCGGCACTGAGGTTTATAACGGCGCTCATAGCCCCAACCCCTGCCGGAACGGCCTCTGTCATAAAGCGGCCTCTTTTTCTTACCAAAACAACGGCTTCCTCAAAGCTCATAACACCTGCCGCAACAAGGGCGGAATATTCCCCAAGGCTCAAGCCTGCAGCATAGTCGGCCTTACAGCCTTTTTCTTCCATAAGCCTTAAAACCGCCGTACTCATTGTTAAAATAGCAGGCTGAGTATATTCCGTTATATTAAGTCTGTCGTCTTCTTCAAAACAGATTTTTGAAATCTCAAAGCCCAAAGCCTTGTCTGCCGAGTCAAAAACCTCTCTGCAGACAGGAAAGCTGTCATAAAGCTCTTTTCCCATACCGCTTTGCTGAGCGCCCTGTCCGCTGAATATAAATGCTGTAGCCATATATAAAATCTCCTAAAATATTTATTATTTTAAAACCGCTTCAACCTTGTCCAGGTCCTTAATTAAGTCCTGAATTATGTCTGCGCAGCTTTCCTCTTTTTTAACAAGACCGGCAAACTGCCCGCTCATAACGGAGCCGTTGTCTGTGTCTCCGTCAACAACAGCCTTCTTAAGAGCGCCGCTGCCAAGCTCTTCAAGCCTGTCAAGGTCGGGGTTTTCCTTTCCCGTTTCCTGCTTTTCAACAGCCAAATAGGCCTTTGTAAGCTTGTTTTTAAGAACTCTTATGGGGTGGCCTGTTATGTTTCCGGTGATAACAGTGTCTATGTCTTTAGCCTTTAAAACCTTGTTTTTGTAGTTCTGATGGACAGTACATTCATTGGCAACAAGGAACCTCGTTCCCACCTGGACACCGTCGGCCCCTAACATAAAGGCAGCGTTTACGCCTCTTGAATCGGCAATACCCCCTGCTGCGATAACGGGAATATTGACAGCGTCAACAACCTGGGGCACCAAAACCATAGTGGTCAGCTTTCCTATGTGGCCGCCTGACTCCATACCCTCGGCAATAACGGCGTTTACGCCCATTTTTTCCATTCTCTTTGCAAGAGCAACGCTGGCAACAACGGGAATAACGCTGATTCCGTTTTCCGCAAACTTAGCCATATGTTTGCCGGGGTTTCCCGCTCCTGTGGTAACTACTTTAACGCCCTCTTCGCAAATCATATCGACAACCTCGTCAACGAAGGGCGAAAGAAGCATAACATTAACCCCGAAGGGCTTGTCGGTAAGCTCCTTAGCCATTCTGATCTGCTTTCTTACAACATCAGTAGGAGCGTTGCCTGCTGCGATAATACCCAAACCTCCGGCATTCGATACTGCGCTGGCAAGTGAAGCATCCGCCACCCAAGCCATACCGCCTTGAAATACAGGATATTCAATTCCTAAAATGTCACAAATTTTTGATTTCATATTTTCCCCTTTATAAGTAATATATTTTCAAATTTTTCAAAAGGCCCTAGGCCTCCCTGGTTTGTTCTATTACATAGTTTACGGCGTCTTCAACTGTTTCAACCGTTTCGGCATATTCTATTTTAATGTTGAAAACATCCTCGATTTCATTTACTATTTTAAACAAATCGAGAGAATCTGCCTTCAAATCTTCGTTTATTCTCGTCTCGAGAGTAATCGCCGACGGGTCAATCTCCAGCTGAGCCGCAATTATATCACGTATTTTTTCGAAAACCATATCTTTCCACTCCTTAAAGCTCAATCAACATGGTTGCCCAAGTAAGACCTCCTCCGAAGCCCGATATGAGAATTTTGTCACCCTTTTTAAGAAGCCCCTTTTCATTCATTTCGGCAAGCGCTATGGGAACCGAGGCCCCCGAGGTGTTGCCTATTCTGTCGATGTTTGTAAAGAACTTCTCTGCAGGCGCTTTAAGCTTTCTCGCTATAACATCGTTTATTCTTGTGTTGGCTTGATGAAGAACAATATATCTTATGTCCTCCATAGCTGTTCCCGATTTTTCAAGAACCGTTTTAATACTCTCGGGAACCTTCCTTGTGGCAAATGTAAAAACCTCTCTGCCGTTCATATCGATAAATTCACTGCTCTTAGGCTCACCCTTGTAATAAGGGCTTTTGTTTGTCCGGTAGCCTGCCGTAAGAGCCATTCCCTTTGACCCGTCGGAGTGAATGTCTTCACAGAGAATTCCGCCTTCTTCCGAAGCTTCCATCAAAACTCCTCCGGCTCCGTCGCCGAAAAGAACACAGGTCGACCGGTCAGACCAGTCGGTGATTTTGGAAAGTGTTTCTCCCCCTAAAACAAGGGCTCTCTTAACACCTCCGGCCTTTATGAATTTATCGGCCACCGAAAGGGAATAAATAAAACCCGAACAGGCAGCAGCCAAATCGAAACAAAAAGCATTTTTACAGCCCAGAGCCTCCTGAACCAGACAGGCCGTGCGGGGGGTTGTGTAGTCGGGGCTGACCGATCCCAAAACAATAAGGTCAACCGACTCCGGCGCCCAGCCGGCTTTTTTAAGTAGTTTTTCAGCCGCAATTATACAAAGATCAGACGTGTTTTGATCGGCAGTCAAATGTCTTGTACGGATCCCCGTCCGGGAGGAAATCCACTCGTCAGAGGTATCCACTATCTTCGCAAGATCATCATTGGTAACCGTAAAAGGCGGCAGCGCACTTTCAAAACCTATAATTCTTGATATTATCATAAAACTTCTCCTTGTTTTTTATTTCTGTATCTTTCGTTAATAAAGCCGTTTATTCTTACAAGAACATCCCTTGCAACCTCAGCCTCATATTCGCTCAAGCCCACAATGGCGGCTTTAATCATGTCCAAATGGAATTTTTGGTGTACTCTGTACATAAGTCTTCCCTTGTTTGTAAGGGAAATAAGCACATGCCGCCTGTCTGTTTCAGACCTTTTTCTTGTTACATATCCTTTAGCAACAAGGTTTTTAACGGCAACCGTCAGCGTACCCACGGTAATATCCAGCTTGGCGGCAACCTCCGACATAGACTTTTGGGAATACATCCCTATAGCCTCAACGGTATGTACCTCGGCAAGAGACAGGTCATTAAAAACCCCGTTTTTCTGAGCCTCGTCCTCCGCCCTCTGAATATCGTTATATAAACCGAAAAACAGCGTATTAACATCAATAAGCGATTTTTTCAAAAAATTTTCACCTCCACCGAAGCCTCTTTAAAATAAAGGACTTCGCCATAAGAAAACGCCCTGCCTTAAAGAGCCGTTTTCCAACAAACCTGAAATAATTTCCTTTGATAATCAAATAGTTTGATATTCAAAGTATATAGGTTTTGCTCTCTGTTGTCAAGTATTTTTTTATTCCGCAATGTAAATCTTCACGAAATCTTTAAAAAGCATGTCTTGCGATATGTATGGTTTTTATCAAATATTGACAAACCGGCCTTTCTGTTATATACTTAAAAAGAAAAAATATTTCACAAAAATAAGGAAAGAGTGATTCTTTTGAACATCAAAATAAAGAAATTCGAAAAAAAGGATGCGGCGGCGGCCGTTGAAATTTGGAATGAGGTTGTTGACGACGGTCTTGCCTTTCCTCAGCTTGAAGATTTAACTCCTGAAACGGGAGCGGATTTTTTCGAAAGCCAAACCTACACAGGCATAGCCTATGATTCAGACACAAATGAAACGGTGGGCTTATATATTCTCCACCCCAACAACATAGGCCGCTGCGGCCATATAAGCAACGCAAGCTACGCCGTTAAATCAGCCTGCCGTGGTCACGGCATAGGTGAACATCTTGTTAAACACTGTCTCAAAACAGCCCGTGAGCTGGGCTTTAAAATATTGCAGTTTAACGCCGTTGTGGCTTCCAATAAAAGCGCTCTTGCTCTTTACAAAAAACTGGGCTTTACCCGTCTGGGCACTATCCCCGGGGGCTTTCTTTTAAAGGACGGCACCTATGAAGACATCATACTCCACTATATTACGCTGTAAAGGAAAATAAATATGAAATTAATAACCTGTTTACATAAAAACAATGAAACTGCCGCCCTTCTTTCAAAGGACGGTGCCGAGGTCTTTCCGCTTTCACATTTCGGCATAAAAAGCCGTACAATGAACGAGCTTATCTCTGAAACAACGGCTGAGGCCCTTGCCGAAAAGGTGGGGTCCCATAAAGCCGTCGGCGGAATTCCCATAGGAGATGTTAAAATTCTTTCTCCCATACCCGTTCCCAAACAGGATATAATCTGTCTTGGTGTAAACTATACAGAACACGCAAAGGAATCGGCACGCTATAAGAACGAAAAATATGAAGGCAAAAGAGAATATCCCGTATATTTTTCAAAAAGAGTAAATGAGGCCATTCCCGACGGCGGCGAAATAAGCCTTAAAATAACAGGCCGCCTCGACTATGAGGTTGAACTTGCCATAATAATAGGAAAGGACGCCGAAAACGTAAAGGCCGAAAACGCCGAAGACTATATTTTCGGCTATACGATTTTAAACGACATAAGCGCCAGAGATGTTCAAATGCGCCACAAACAGTGGTATATGGGAAAAAGCCTTACGGGCTTCTGCCCTATGGGGCCCTGTATAGTTACAAAGGACGAAATCAGAATAAACGAAGCTCTTAAGCTCACCTCAAGAGTAAACGGAGAAATCCGCCAAAAAAGCTCCACCGGCCTTATGATATTTAAGCCCGATTATATAATAGAAGAATTAAGCAGCTATGCCAAACTGAAAGCCGGCACGATAATTTCCACGGGTACTCCCTCGGGGGTAGGTATGGGATTCACACCGCCCCGTTTTTTAAACAAAGGCGACACTGTAGTCTGTGAAGTGGAAAAAATCGGCACACTTACAACACACATTATTTAACTTAAACAGGAGACGCCTCAATGAAAAGACCTATGCCCGTATTTTTAGCCTTTCTTATTTTGGGAATAATATGGGGTTCTTTGTCTTTAACGCCTATATGGTTCATCGGGGTGTCTCTTTTTGTTTTTACACTGGGCCTGGTATTTATGCTCTTTTTCAAAATAAGGCTTTTTATTGTTTTGCCCTGTCTTTTTGTGCTGGGGTTTATTTTGTCATACAACAAAACAAACGACTGCAGCGCCCTCTGCGACGGGCTTGCCGAAAGCCGCATAACACTGACCTTCGAAGGCAAAATCACCGACACTGCCGCCGAAAACATAGTCATTAAGGCCGACAGCTTCGGCAGTTTCGGCGTTTCTCCCAAAACAGTTAAAATAATCTGCTATACGGAAGATGCAGCCGCCTTCGGCATAGGCGACAGCGTCAGCATAACCGGCAGACTTAACAAGCTGAACCCCAAATATAACCCAAGCGATTTTGACGAAATACAATATTATAAGTGCAGAGGAATAAGCTATAAAATGTATGACGCTAAAGTCAAATTTATATCCTCAAATCACAATATTTTCTTCTTTATGAGTCTGCTTCGAAATAAGGCAGGCTCAGCCTTAGACAATATGTATTCCGCCGAAAACGCCGGAATTTTAAGGGCTATGCTTCTGGGCGACAAGGCCTTTCTTTCAGATGAAATAAAGCTTCTCTACAGCAGCACGGGTATTTATCACATTCTGGCCATATCCGGCCTGCATATTTCCCTTATCGCCGCAATGCTTATGTGCCTTTTCAAAAAGCCTGCCCACAGTATTATAATCATAACACTTTTGGTTTCTTACGCTGTTTTCACAGGCCTGAGCGCTTCTGTTGTAAGAGCCGTAATTATGATGAGTGTTTTTCTTGCGGCCAAGGTTTTAAACCGCCGCTATGATATTATATCCTCAATATCTTTCTCGGCATTTTTAATTCTTATCGTAAACCCTATGTATCTGTTTGACTGCGGCTTTCTCTACTCCTACAGCTCCGTTTTGGGCATAGCCCTCTTTGCGAAGCCTCTTTCTGACGCAATAAAGAAAATTCCCGTAAAAAATTCAGAGCCCAAAAACTCAATCGCCGAATGTGTAAGCGCCGGCTTCGGCGCCGTAGCCGTCTCTAAGCTTGCCAATATGTGGTTCTTTTACACCGTTTCGGTCTATGACATTTTGTTAAACCTTGTGGTTCTTCCGCTCATAAACATTGTTATTTTCAGCGGCGCTGCCTCGGTTTTGCTTTACGGTTTAAACACAAGGCTGTATATACCCTTTGCGGCCGCAGCGGAATTCATACTCAATTTCTATAAGATAAGCGCCGAAGCCGTGTCCGCCCTGCCCTTATGTACTGTAACAACCGGCAGACCGACTCTTGCTTTTGCCTTTTTCTACATTGTTTTCATAATACTTCTTAAGCTGCTTTTGTCATACAAAAAATATATTTTTCTTATTGCCGCAGCAGGAGCTCTTTCAGTGGGAATTTTTATCCACACAGCGGAAATAAACAAAGACAGAACAGCCTTTCTCTATGTAGGCCAGGGCGACGGCGTTGTGGGCTTTGCCGGCGGCAAGACCTTTGTATATGACGGCGGCGGAATAAACGAAGACATAGACGAAAAGGACGAAGGCACATACACAATTCTCCCCTATCTTAATTATATGGGAAAAACAAGGGTTGACTATGCCTTCGCCAGCCACATAGACAACGACCATCTGAAGGGAGTCTGCGAGCTTATAGGAAACATAGAAATAGGCGAAATATTTCTGCCGGCCGGAAACTACTCCTCCGACCTTTATACCTTTTTAAAGGAAAAAGCCGCCGCAAACAATATTCCCATAACCTATCTTTCCGCCGGAGACAGTCTCGAAGCCGGTAAAAACGCCGTCTTTAACTGCCTTTATCCCTTCGAAAACAAAGCCGGAGAAACCGACGATATAAACGACACAAGCATGGTTTTAAAGCTCGGCCTCGGCAAATCAAGCTTTCTCTTTACAGGTGATATACCCTCCGCAGACGAAGCCGAAATATTAAAATCCGGCGCCGATATATCGGCAAACGTCATAAAAATACCTCACCACGGTTCAAAATATTCCTCTTCAAAGGAATTTATTGCCGCTGTTTCACCTTCTCTGGCTGTAATTTCCTGCGGCAAAAACAATGTCTACGGCTTCCCAAACAGCCAAACCACCGACACCTTAGCCGAATTTGACATTCCCTGCTTTGTTACGGGCACAGACGGCGCTGTTATAATAACTCCCCGAAACGACAGTCTGAGAGCAGAAACCACTCTTTCACAATAAAACCTCTTCTATTGCCCTTTCCAAATCTCTCCTTTCCATAGCCCCCACAAGCCGCCCCACTTCTCTGCCTTCTTTAAAAAACAAAAACGCAGGCGACGCCATAACCCCGTATTCCGAAGCCGTTTCGGCTCCCTCATAAATATTTATTTTGGCTACCCTTATGTCCTCGTTTTCTTCGAACAGTTCTTCCATAACAGGCTCCATACGCCTGCATGGCAGACAGCTGGGTGAATAAAACTCCACCAAGCTCGGCTCCTCCCCTTCTAAAATCTCCTCCCTAAAGCTTTTGTCATCAACACTGACCATAACTGCCACCTCATTATATTTTTTATTTCAAAGTCTATTTTGCCCTCCGAATCCTAATATATGCAAAAAATAATTCCACAGCTGGAGTTTCTTGACGTGCTTTGCGGCTGCCTTTATGAAAACCTGGATTTTTACGGAAGATTTTTAAGGAACAGGGGCAAAACTCCTTTTCAAACCATTTTGAGAGTTTTATATCTTCGCTGATTCAAAACAGACTCAAGATTATTTTCGGTCAGGATATTATTCACCCTGTCTGTAAAAATTTTATGACTGACGGGTTTGTTTCCTCAATCAGAAGATGGCTTATAGATAAAAACCGCACACCCTCGGAGAAATTTGTTTTCGTTTTGAAATTTCCAACTAAAAATATTGCCATTGTTTTTCATCTGTTACTATAAGGTCCGAATATTATAAAGCCACTTTTTGAGCCTGCTTAATTCTTTCTGTGTAATATACTTTCCACTTTATAATAATGTACAACAGCCATACAGTTTGGGGGTAAAACAACCTTTTTACCTGCATCCTTCTTGTCTTTGCGGCTTCTCAAAACAATATCCTGTTCGCTTCCGTTTATGATATAAAGATAGTCACTGTAGTA
>JAJQCI010000083.1 GCA_021202835.1 Clostridiales bacterium
TGTTGTGTTTCAGTTATATTACAATATTTGAAAAATTTTCATGCGTTTATCCTGGTGCAGTTCAAACCGCCCTGACCCCCACAAACAGAACAACAGGCTTTAGCCCAACGGCAGGAACCTCACACAGGGTTAATCTTTATAACATAACCCTGACATTCAAGGCAGGAAACACAGTCTTTAACGGAGACACAGCGGCGGCAGAGCTTACGGCATACTTAAGATACGGTGAAGCAGGTCTTTACACCTCTGACAGCTATGATAAGGCCTTTGAAATTCCTTCCGTTATGGCTGAAGGCTCAGCCTACAGACTTGAGGATGACAGCTGGCTTCTCTATATTGACGGAACACAGCAGACCGGCACACTGAGCGCAGCAGACCTTAAGGTCTACACAATTTCCGACGGAAAAACATATTACACAACACCCTCGCTGATTGAAAGCATAAGTGTAACAATAGCCCCGGCGGAAGCCTCACAGGGCACAATCTATTATGAAAATACAGCTGTTGAAACAAACACAGTAAAATATTTCGACAGCGGCATAACTATTAAAGACGTAACCGACCTTATAAAATTCACACCGGCTTCGGGAGCCTACTTCAGCTTAGCCGGCTGGTATGTTGACGATGTACTTGTAACAGACTACACGGCAGTCTTAACCGACGGTCAGGTTCTTAAGCCCTATATTACATCGGATTCCTACAGCTGGAGTGAAAATGTAACAGGAGATGAAAACATTTCCTTTGCAACGCTTACGGGAGCCTACAACAATGTTGTAACCTACGGAACAGACATTACCTTCAGCCTTAAAACGGAGAAGGGCTATAAGGTTTACAGCGTTTACTATACAATCGGCGCCGGAACGGCAGCAGAGCTGACAGCGGTAAACGGTGTTTACACAATCTCCGGAAAGGATATTTCAGACGATGTTACTCTTAATGTTACAATCAGGCAGTATCACACAATAACCTTCGAAGCCGGAACAGGAACCGAAATGAAAAAAATAACAGCCTACGCTTGGAGCGGAACAGCAGGCCTTTACAACTCTGTTGAAGGTCTGGGCCAAAGCGGCTGCAGCCTAAACGAAGACGACATAACCGGCGGAGTTAAGGCTTTGGAAGACTATGACCTTGCCACTGATACACCGGGCGACGGTCTTTGGACAACCGGCGGCGTTGTTTACACAACAGAGGCGGTTCTTGCCACAAAATTTTCCGCAGACACAGCCTTTACGGCAAACGCCTCGGCAATAAATACGGCGGCTTACAAGGCCTGGGTTAAGGTTTTAGACACCGACACAATTTATAATGTTGGCGATACGGTTAATGCGGATATTTATATAAGCGCAGACAGCGAAGCCAACGCAGACAAGGTTAAAATTACATTTAATGAAGACTGGTTTACAATTTCAGATGTTTCTGTAAACAATAATGCTTCATACACCAATGCAGGAAATGTTATAACAGCCGAAGGCCTTAACACAACAGTAGCCACGGCAGGAACGGCGGTTATTTCATTAAAGCTTACCGTAAACAGTGACATAACCACAAACGAAGCAGCCGAAATTACGGTTGACGAAACAAACAGCTTCATAACCCCCTACGGCAGAACAGTGGAGGTTAAGCCGACGGCAGGAACAGCGGCGCAGGTAAGCATCTATAACTTAGCCCTGACCTTCAAGCCCGGAAAGGCAGTCTTTAACGGCGACAGCTCTATTACGTCACTTACGGCATATATGAAATATAATGAAACGGGCCTTTTCAGTTCAAACAGCTATACAACGCCCTTTGAGATTCCTGCAGTTACCGTTGAAAACACAGCCTACAGGCTTAACGAAAACAGCTGGGTTCTCTATATTGACGGAGAAGCTCAGGAAAATACGCTGACAGCGGAGGATTTGGCGGTATACACAATCTCAAACGACAAGACCTATGAGGTTATGCCGAGTGTTGCGGAGCAAATCACAGTGACAATTAATCCGGCAGACAGCGCCCGGGGAACAATCTTCTATAACGGAGCGGCTGTTGAAGCAAGCATAACAATCACCTTTGACAGCGGAGTTACTCTGGAATATATAGCTAATCTCATAAAATTTGCAACCGCAGACGATACCTCCTACAGTTTGGCCGGCTGGTATTTAAACGGCAGTGAAACACCGGTTCTTGTCTCAAACTACTCAACAACGGCAATAACAGCCGACACAGCACTTTCGCCTTATATAACGGCAAACAGGTTCAGCTGGAGCGGCAGCGCTGAAAACGGCTCGGTGGGAATTCTGACAGGGGTTGAAAACAGCGTTATTACCTACGGAAACGATATAACCTTTACACTGACACCGAAAGACGGTTATAAGGTTTACAGTGTTTACTACACAGTTGAAGGCAATGTACCGGTTCAGCTGACGGAAACAAACGGAGTTTACACAATACCCGGAAAGGCAGTTGTAAACAATATTTCACTGGACGCAGCAATAAAGCAGTATCATACAATAACCTTCAGCGCCGGAACAGGCAGCACAATGAAAGCTGCAGCGACAGCCTACGCATGGAACGGAGCAGCAGGCCTTTACAGCTCAGCAGACAATCTGGGCGAAAGCGCCTACAGCCTGACGGCTTCCGACATAATAAACGGCTTAACAGCCGAAAGCGGCTACAGACTTGCAGCCGACACAGTAGGCGACGAGCTTTGGACGGAAAACGCAGACGGCGCACCGGTTTACACAACGGCGGCAATTCTCGAAAAGGCATTCACAGCCGACACAGCCTTTACGGCAAACGCCGTAAGGCAGTATAAGGTGACATTTGAAGCAGGCGAAAACGGAAGTATAAGCGGAACAACGGAGATTACCGCAGACAGCGGAAAATCCATAACCTATATGGGCGGCACACTTCCCACACCGAAAGCAAACAGCAATTATGTTTTTGCCGGCTGGTTTATAAACGGTGCGGAAGCTTCAGAAGCCGACATTCTCACTATGGAAATAACCGGCGATTTAACTGTAACCGCTGAATTTAGGGAAAGCTCTTATTCAATAACCTTTACGAAAACCCCGTCAGGAACCTTCTCGAACATAAGCGGAGTTTCGGAAGAAAACGGCAGCTATACAGCAGTTTATAACACTGATGTAACCTTCACATTTATTCCGAATGAAGATTATGAAACAGCCGAAATCTACTTCACCGTTGACGGAGTTAAACCCCGCTTAAACGACAACGGCAGCGGAAGCTATACTATTTCCGGCTCCGACATAACGGGAACAGTTTCCGTTATAGTTGAAAGCAATGCCACAAGGACATTTACCATTACGGTAAATTCCGAAAGCGGCGGAAGCCTTACGGGAACAACGGCCTTTACACTTCTTTTGGGCAGGTACCTTACAGAAGAACAGCTCAACGGCCTTTCGGTAACTGCTCCTACAGGCTATAGCTTCAAGGGCTGGAGAATTACAGCGGAAAGCAATGTTTACAACAGCAGTCTTGATTCTACGGAAAGCACAGCTTCGACAGAGGAAAAAGAAATTGTTAAGGAAACAGTCAGGGAAACCGTAATTATTGACGATGATAATTTAAGCGGTTCGGCAGTTGAGGCGGAGGAAACAATTCCCGAGGAAGAATCTGAAGAAAAGCCGGAGACTGAAACAACCTCTTCTGTAAATGTTGTACTTGCTTCTCTTGTAAGCGACAGAATTTACACTTCAGACGAGCTTCTGACAATAGAAGCTGACAGAAACATAACCTTTGAGGCGGTTTTCGAGCTTACAGATTTCAGTGTAATTGATGAAAACTCGGCTGCGGTTATAACAGACGGCGCAGACGACAGCGGAAATGTTCATTACGGAACAAATGTTTCATTTACACTTACCGGTGACAAAATTATATCCTATGTGGGTTATAAAATCGGCGAAAACGGAACGGAAACAAAGCTTACGGCTGACGAAAACGGAGTTTTCACAATCCCCGGCAGTGTCATAAACGACAATGTTTATATAATAACCACTGTTGTAAGCGGCATTGAAATAACCTTCATATCTCATGATGACTATTTAGGAGAAGCAGTCACAGCCGGAGAGGGCAGAAAAATAGCTGTCCTCAGTGCAGCACTTTTAGACAGCGGAACCTATGCACTGACAAACGGCAGAGAATTTTTCTACTCAGAAAAAATACGGCGCATATGTAATATGGGTAGACGAAGACACAACAGAAGCAGGCTTAAGTGCCGAAATAACAATCAATCTTAACGGTGCCTCGGTTTACGTTGACTACAGCGGCGATATAAACGGCTCAGGCAGCACAACAGCAGCCGACGCCGGAATGATAAGTGATATCTTGGCCAACACATGGACAAAAGATTTAACCGACAGCCAGCTTTTCTCTCTCGATGTTGAACAGGCAGAAGCTCCCAAACAAATCTACACCTCAGACGCAGTTTGGATTCTCCTTAACAACACAGGCACCGACGATTAAAAACAGGCTGCTTCCGAAAAATTATATCTTTTTATAACTTAAAAACGGCTGTTCCCCATACCTTTTCGGGGAACAGCCGTTTCTTTGATTGTATTTTCATAAAAGATAACTCACTGAATCTTTTCAAAACTGCATAGCCATAGCTTGTGTTATAACTTTATGCCTTTTACTGAGATAAAAATTCTGAATCCTTTTAAACGGCAAACCGCCGCAGAAGCATATGCAGGCGGCAGTAATACCGAGATGTGTTCATGTAAAAAAATAATAGCCGGCCTTTGATATATTTAAGCGGCCGGCTATTATTTGTTTTTGTTATCAGTGATTGTCTGCAGAAAAATTTTTGTCTTTGAGAACAACGTCGTGGGCGCCGCCCTCTACTATACTTGTTGATGAAACAAGGGTAAGTCTGGCTTTCTTTTGAAGCTCGG
Organism: Clostridiales bacterium; assembly: GCA_021202835.1. Taxonomy (GTDB): domain Bacteria; phylum Bacillota; class Clostridia; order Lachnospirales; family CAG-274; genus JAJQCI01. The sequence goes on from JAJQCI010000083.1 coordinate 4,890, forward strand.
GAATTGTCAGTGCGCCGCAGTTGCACATTGTGTGTTTAACCTTTGAAAGTGTTGTCTGAACATTGTCGTGAAGATGACCGGCATAGGGAACGTAGGAGTCAACGCCCTCCTCGAAAGCGAGCTTTCCGGCGCCGCCCATGTCATATCTCTGCCAGTTTCTGGCTCTGGCTGAGCCCTCTCCCCAATATTCCTTCATATAGTTGCCGTTTACGATGATTTTGTTTGTGGGAGACTCTTCGAAACGTGAAAAATATCTTCCCAGCATACAGAAATCGGCTCCCATTGCAAGAGCAAGGGTTATGTGGTAGTCGTGAACTATACCGCCGTCAGAGCATATGGGAATATAGATGCCTGTTTCTTCAAAATATTCGTCTCTTGCCTTGGCAACCTCTATAACGGCTGTGGCCTGGCCTCTGCCTATGCCCTTTGTTTCTCTTGTTATACAGATTGAGCCGCCGCCTATACCTATTTTAATGAAGTCTGCCCCTGCTTCGGCAAGAAACCTGAAACCGTCTCTGTCAACAACGTTGCCGGCGCCGACCTTTACGCTTTCACCGTATTTTTCTCTTATAAACTCAATTGTCATTTTCTGCCAGTCGGAGTAGCCCTCTGAGGAGTCTATGCAGAGAACGTCTGCCCCTGCTTCAACAAGCGCCGGAACTCTCTCTTCATAGTCACGGCTGTTTATGCCGGCGCCTACGATATAGCGCTTAGAGGAGTCTAAAAGCTCTAAGGGGTTGTCTTTGTGTGAAGAATAGTCCTTTCTGAAAACAAAGGCAACAAGGCGGCCTTCCTTGTCAATAATGGGAAGGGAGTTTAATTTATTATCCCAAATTATGTCATTGGCTACCTTGAGGCTTGTTCCCTCGGGGGCTGAAATAATTTTTTCTATGGGAGTCATAAATTCCGAAATTTTTGTTGAGGGGTCCATACGGCTTATTCTGTAGTCTCTGCTTGTAACAATACCCACAAGCTTGCCCTGAGCAGTACCGTCCTCCGTTATTGCAACAGTGCTGTGGCCTTTTATTTTTTTAAGATCAACAACATCCTGCATTGTGTGGTTGGGAGTAAGGTTTGAATCGCTGGGAACAAAGCCGGCCTTATAGCTTTTTACCTTCTTAACCATCGCCGCTTCGTTTTCGATACTCTGGGAACCGTAAATAAAGGAGATTCCGCCTTCTTTAGCAAGAGCAATAGCCATTTTGTCGTCAGAGACTGACTGCATAATAGCGGAAACCAAAGGAATATTCATTGTAAGGGACGGCGTTTCGCCCTTTTTAAATTTAACAACGGGTGTTTTTAAAGAAACAGCCCCGGGAACGCACTCCTTGGGAGTATGACCGGGCACAAGCAAATATTCACTGAATGTATGAGATGGTTCGTCAAAGTAATAAGCCATATTTATCCTCCTTCTGAAATTGCACATAAATTTTTGTGATTAAAGCTGATTTTACCAAAAACCTCCTTATATGTCAAGCACATTTTAAAATTTAACATGAAAAATAAGGTTAAGGTTAATCAGCAAAAAGTTCAGCCTTACATCTTGGCGCTCCGCTCGTGCCCTGCTGAGCTGCTCAGGTTAAATAAATAACCGCTCCCTAAGCAAAAAATAATTTGACGAACGGACATAAATAATATATAATCTAATGTATATTTTATAAGCTTTAGGGAGTGCTTTGTTTTATGGATTTAATTGAGGTTTTAAAAGAAGCCGGGAGAAGCTCCGATTTTGAGGAAAGTAAAAACTACTATTTTCAAAGGCATATTTGCGCCGCAGACGGCGCTGAAAGAAAGGTAAATTTGGATTATACCCTTGAGGGGGATATGACGGATAAGGCTGTAAGATTCGGAATATGCCCCGAATGCGGAAAGGTTTTTTACAACAGGCACTACAGGGAGAAAAAGTTTTAAGGAGGATTTTTAAAATGGCTAACGAAGGCGGAAACAAGTTCGGCGAAACAGCCGGTTTTATTCACAGTTATATACAGGAGGATTTAAAGGGCGAATTAAACAAAGTTCACACACGTTTCCCTCCGGAGCCCAACGGATATCTGCATATAGGGCATGCAAAGTCAATTTGCCTTAATTTCGGTATTGCGGAGCTTTACGGAGGAAAATGCAACCTGAGATTTGACGACACAAATCCGGCCAAGGAGGATATGGAATTTGTAAACTCTATTAAAGAGGACATAAAGTGGCTGGGCTTTGACTGGGAGGACAGGCTTTATTATGCTTCGTCTTATTTTGACAAGATGTATGAGTATGCCGTTCTTCTTATTAAAAAGGGAAAGGCTTTTGTCTGTGATATGACTGCCGAGGAGATGAAGGCGGCAAGGGGCGACCTTGTTACACCGGGCAAAAACAGCCCATGGAGAGACAGGTCTGCAGAAGAAAACCTTGACCTTTTCGAAAGAATGAAAAAGGGCGAATTTGCCGACGGCGAAAAGGCTCTCAGAGCCAAAATAGATATGGCCTCGCCGAATATGAATATGAGGGACCCCGTTATTTACAGAATCGCCCATATGACCCATCACGCCAGCGGCGACAAGTGGTGCATATATCCTATGTATGACTTTGCCCATCCCGTTGAAGACGCTATAGAGGGTATAACACATTCCATCTGTACACTTGAATTCGAAGACCACCGTCCCCTTTATGACTGGGTTATAAGAGAAATAGGCGTGTTTGACGTTATTCCCAGACAGATTGAGTTTGCAAAGCTTAATTTGACAGACACAATAATGGGAAAGAGATATTTAAGAAATTTAGTCGAAACAAAGCAGGTTGACGGCTGGGACGACCCCCGTCTATGCACTGTCTGCGGAATAAGAAGAAGGGGTTATACACCCGAAGCCATAAGAACCTTCTGCGAGATGATAGGGGTTGCAAAGGCTAACTCCACTGTTGACATGCAGCAGCTTGAATATTGCATACGTGAGGACTTAAAGGACGAAACTCCCGTGGCTATGGCTGTTCTCGACCCTGTTAAGGTTGTTATAACAAACTATCCCGAGGGCAAGAGCGAGCTTCTTACCGTTGAAAACCATCCCAGCAATGAATCACTGGGCACAAGGCAGGTTGAATTCGGAAGAGAAATTTATATAGAGCGTGAGGATTTTATGGAAAATCCTCCCAAGAAATATTTCAGGCTTTCACCTGACAAGGAGGTTCGCCTTAAGGGTGCTTATTTTATTAAGTGTACAGGCTGTGAAAAGGACGAAGAAGGCAACGTGACGACGATTTACGCAACATACGACCCTGAAACAAAGGGCGGAAACTGCACAACAAGAAAGGTAAAGGGAACGATTCACTGGGTTTATGCTCCCAAGGCGGCCGATGTTAAGGTAAACCTTTACGAAAATCTTGTAGTTAAAGACGAAGCCTCACCCAACGGCTACAGCTTAAACCCCGACTCACTTAAGACGGTTGACGCAAAGGCCGAGCCTATGCTTGCAGATGTTAACCCTATGGACAGATTCCAGTTTATGCGTCTGGGCTATTTTATAGCCGATTCCAAACACTGCACAAAGGAGAACCCTGTTTTTAACAGGATTGTTTCATTAAAGAGTTCTTTCAAGCCCGAAAAGGCAAATTAAGGAGCGTTTTATGAGTAATTATAACAATGACGGAAGGCGCAGAAGCCAAAACAGCGGAAGGAGGGCTTCCTCGAAAGCCAAAAAGCGCAAAAAGAAAAGCAGCGGCTGGCTTTTTATAAAGGTTTTGTTTTCGGTTGTGGTTTTATATGCGGCGGTTATAGGCTGTTATATAGGCTATACCTATCTTAACACAGACGAAGCCGACGACTTTTTCTCAGGGCAGAACCAGGTGGCAAACGCCGTTTCAAATGCTTTGAAGCCTAACCTTCCCACATACACAAATCTTGTGATTTTGGGAACAGACGAAGAGGGAACCAGAACCGACACTATTATGGTTTTAAACTATAACTCAAAAACGGGAAAGCTTACCCTTGTTTCTGTTCCCAGAGACTCTTATATCGAGGTTTCAGATGAAGATTTTGACGCTATGCAGTCGGAATATCCCGAGCCGGGCAGCAAAAAAATGAAGATAAACCATGTTTACCACTATGCCCCGGAGGCGGAAAGAGAGGAATATTCCGCAAAATATGTGGGAGCGCTTTTGGGCATAACAATAGACTACTATGCTCTTGTGGATTTTGACGCCTTTACCTATCTTGTAGACTCCATAGGAGGCATAGAATATGATGTGCCTATGGATATGTATTATTATGACCCCGAGTTTGACTTCCTTATCGACCTTGAGGCAGGAGTTCAGACCTTAAACGGCGAACAGGCCGAGCAGCTTGTTCGTTTCAGAAAAGGATATGCAAATCAGGATTTGGGAAGAGTCTCCACCCAGCAGAGCTTTGTCAAGGTTTTGATAAGCGAGCTTGCGAAGAAGGAAAACATATTTTCGAACCCTGCGGCTTATATCAACACGGTTATAAAATATGTAACGACAAACGTAGGCGTGACCGACGCTGTTAAGTATTTTTCCGTTTTGTCAACTCTCAACACCGATGAAATAGACAGCTTCACAGTACCGGGAACCTCGGCTTCAATAGACGGAGTTTCATGCTATCAGGTAGATCAGGACACACTGGATTATTTGGTAAAATGTGTTTACGACGGAAGCTATGGCGAAACCTATGAAACAATAAGCAGCCTGGGCAAAAACATAGTCGTTTTAAACGGCGGCTATACAAGCGGCCTTGCCGGTGTATTTCGATCAAGGCTTGAAGAGGCAGGCTTTACCGTAGGCTCAATAGGCGACTTTAAGGGGCTTAAGTCGGACATTACCAAGATATATGTTGACAATAAAGGAGAAGGACAGGACCTTCAGGAGTATTTTTCAGATTCTCTTGTTATAATAGGTGAGGAAAAGCCTGCCGAAGGAGATATTATTGTGGTTTTGGGCGTCGGTGAAACCTAAGAAAGCGATGAGAAAAATAATCAGTCAGGGGTTTCTAAAGCCGGCGCCGGTTTAAAAGGGTGTGATTTATTTTGAAAAGGCTTGTTGTTATAGGGGGCGGCGCATCGGGGCTTATTTCGGCAATAAGCGCCGCTCAGAAGGCAAATGAATTCAGAGAAAAAATTGAAATTATAATATGTGAAAGAATGAACAGAGCCGGCAAAAAAATTTTGGCAACGGGCAACGGGAGATGCAACTATACAAACAGAAATGTTTCCGTTAAAAATTATTTCGGCGAACGCCCGGCCTTTACTGCCCACGCTTTGGAATATTTTGATTTTGACGCAACTATTAACTTCTTCCTTCGTCTGGGGGTTTTCCCGAAGGAGGAAGAGGGGGGAAGAATGTATCCCTATTCCGAACAGGCCTCGGCTGTTTTAGACTGCCTTCGCCTTGAAATACAGCGTCTGTGCATAGAGATTAAAACCGGCTTTGACGTTAAGGAGGTTAAACCGGACGGAGAAGAGTTTGAGATTACGGCCTACAGCGGCGAAAGTCTTAGGGCTGACCGGGTTATAATAGCCTGCGGAGGCTGCGCCGCCCCCGATTTGGGCTCAAACGGCTCCGGCTTTAAGATTTTGGAGGGCTTGGGCCACACCATATCGGAGGTTTCGCCGGCCCTTGTTCAGCTTAAGCTTAAGGCAGATTATTTAAAGGCTCTTTCGGGCATTAAATTCAAGGGCTGTGTCGGCCTTTCAGTAAACAATCACACCGTGAGAGAGGAAAAGGGTGAAATTCTGTTTACAGACTACGGAATTTCGGGAATTGCGGTTTTTCAGCTTTCGGGCTTTTTGAGAGGCCAAAACGGCGCTAAGGCCTATGTAAACATAGACTTTATGCCGGAATATGAAACAACGGAGATTTTCGGCCTTTTGAGAATGAGAGCAGGAGATATGGCCCATTTAACCGCCGAAAATTTTTTCACAGGGCTTTTAAACAAGCGAATAGGAAACGTTATTGCCAAAAAATCGGGCATAGAAAAGCTGTCTCTGCCTGTTTCTAAGCTTAATAAAAATATGCTGTGGTCACTGGCCTACAACATTAAATTTTTTAAGGCGGAAATCAGCGGAACAAACGGCTGGAACAATGCACAGGTTACCGCCGGGGGTGCCGTTACGAAGCAGTTTTATTCCTCAACTCTGGAGTCAAAGAAGGTATCGGGGGTTTACTGCTGCGGAGAAATTTTCGACATTTACGGAGAATGCGGCGGCTATAATTTACAGTGGGCCTGGTCAAGCGGATATTTGGCAGGGGCAAGCGCCGCAGGGAGTTTAATATGCTGAGAATAAGCAACGTTAAAATTTCGGTTAAAGAACAGTTGAGTGAGGACCTTCTCAAAGGTCTTCTTTCAAAGAAGCTTAAATGTAAGGTTAAAGCTGTCAAAATTTTCAGAAAAAGCATAGACGCAAGAAAAAAGACAGATGTTTTTTACAATCTTACACTTGATTTTTCCGCCGAAAATGAAGAAAGGCTTTTAAAGCGGCAGGGTATAACAAGAGTTAAAGAGCTTAGCTATAACATAAAGAAAGTCGAGGCGAATTTTCGCCCGGTTGTTGTGGGTTTCGGCCCCGGGGGCTTTACGGCAGGGCTTTATTTGGCTGAAGCCGGCCTTAAGCCGATAATTTTGGAAAGGGGCGACAGAGCCGACATAAGAAAGAAAAGAGTTGAAGCCTTTTTTAAAACAGGAGTTTTAGACACAGAGAGCAACGTGCAGTTCGGCGAAGGGGGCGCAGGAACATTTTCCGACGGAAAGCTTAACACGGGCATAAACGACCCCCGAATTTCATATGTGCTTAAAACTTTTGTAAAATTCGGAGCTCCGGAGGAGATTTTATATTCAGCAAAGCCCCATGTGGGAACGGATAAGCTTATCTGCGTTGTTCAAAACATAAGAAAGAGAATTGAAGCCCTTGGGGGAGAGGTTTATTTTAACAAAAAGGTGACCGGAATAAAAACAAAGGGCGGAAAGCTAACCGCCGTTGTCTGCGGAGACGAGGCTTTTAATACGGAAGCGGCGGTTTTCGCAATAGGCCATTCCGCAAGGGACACATTTAAGTTTTTGTGCGATAGCGGCCTTCCCATGGAGCAGAAAAGCTTTTCCGTGGGCTTCAGAATAGAACATTCTCAGGAGTTTATAAACAGGGCACAGTACGGAAGCTTTGCAAAGTATCTCCCTGCCGCAGATTACAAGCTTTTTACACATCTTGAAGGGGGCAGGGGAGTTTATACCTTTTGTATGTGCCCCGGAGGGTATGTTGTTGGGGCGGCTTCGGAAGAGGGGGGAGTTGTTACAAACGGAATGAGCAACTCGGGCCGTGACGGCGAAAACGCAAATTCGGCTGTTTTGGTATCTGTCGGCCCCGAAGATTTCGGCTTGGAAAGCCCTCTGGCAGGTATGGAATTTCAGAAAGCTCTCGAAGGAAAAGCCTATGTTTTGGGCGGAAAAAACTATTTTGCCCCGGCTCAAAACGTTGAAGACTTTTTGCTGGGAAAAGCAACAAGCCGCTTAAGGGGAGTTAAACCCACATATAAGCCGGGGGTTGCGGCCGCCGACTTTAAAGACCTTTTCCCCGGTTATTTATATGAAGCCCTAAGACAGGGGCTTTCAGTTTTTGACAAAAAGCTTAGGGGCTTCGGCGCCGACGGTGTTTTGACGGCGGTGGAAAGCCGCTCTTCATCTCCCGTAAGGCTTTTAAGAGACAGAGAAAGCCTTGAAAGTTTGGGCGTAAAAGGGCTTTACCCCTGCGGAGAGGGGGCAGGCTACGCCGGAGGAATTATGTCTGCGGCTGTGGACGGGCTGAAATGTGCCGAAAAGATTTCGGAAAAGCTCGGCGGCTGAGTTAAAGGCGTTAATAATATGCTTATAGTATGATTAAGGAGAGACAGCTATGTATTTGTTTATAGAATATCCAAAATGTACAACATGCAAAAAAGCCAAAAAATGGCTTGAAGAAAACAATATTGAATTTACCGACAGACATATCGTGGAGGAAACGCCCTCAGCCGAGGAATTAAAGGCATGGAGCAAAACAAAGGGCGAGTCCCTAAGGAAGTTTTTCAACACAAGCGGCATGAAATACAGAGAGCTGGGCCTTAAAGACAAGCTGGCCGCTATGAGCGAGGACGAAATGGCTGAGCTTCTTTCGAGCGACGGTATGCTCATAAAAAGGCCTTTGCTTATAGGCGAGGGACTTGTTCTCAAGGGCTTCAAAGAAAAGGAATGGACTGAGAAGCTTATTTAAATTTTTCAGTAAGTAATACTTAGGGAGGTAATTACTGTGAATATAAAAAGAGGATTTTTTTTAGGTATAGGTGTTTGTATTGCATTGTTAATATATGTATATTTTTACAGATGCAATATTAATGAAATCATCGACGAAGAGTATACTTACAGAAACAATCTCAAAGCTGAGTTTCTTGACGATGAATCGGGCTTTCTTGTTTACGGCATGTTTAAAAGCGGTGAAGAAATTTATTTTCCCGTAAATAAGGGCAAATGGAAAATAAATGAGGGTCTTTACGGCTATGACGGGCAGAAGCTTAACAAAATAGTCGAACACGGTAAAAACGGCTGTTTTACGGCAGATGAAAATTATATTTATTATGCCGCTTACGAAACCGAATATGACGATATTGACGCAGCCGCCCAGGCTTCGGATATTATAAGGCGTGATAAGATAAACGGAGAGGAAACTCTGCTGAAAAGTGTTGAAGGCAATGTTTCTCAGTTATATGCAGGAGAAAAGATAATTTACGCTGTTTTGGACTGTTATATTCAGGGATCCGGATATTTGGCAGGCAATTATTCGATTTACAGTATGAACCCTGACGGAAGCAGTGTGAAAAAATTAGCCGATCTGCCCCTAAGAGAGATGAAAACAGGGGGAATAAGCGGTTTTATGGTCAGCGGCGGCTGTGTATATTATATAAACCCCGAAACGGGCGCACTTTGGAGAGCGGATTTTGAAGGAACTGTAAACGAATATATAACCGATGACACAATTCTTTCAAGCCGAGAAGATTTTTTCGGAGTATATATGCTTCACGGCAAAATATATTATAATTTGGCGCTCAAAGATGAAAACGGCGAAATCATTACATATCAGCCCGATACAGGGCCATATATGCCATATTACGGCCTTTACAGAGCCGACCCGGAAGGTCAAAACAGAGAAACCTTAAGCGAAGACGTGAGAGATTTCAGAATTGTTGATGATATGCTGATTTACAATAATATGATACACAATGAAAACAACGAAGTCATTGCCGGTGAAGACGATTTGTATGTTTACGGTGTTTTCGGCAGAGATGAAAACGATATATATTTCGCAAAATATATTTATCCGGATTCCGACAGCGGTTCAGGCGAAGAGCATATTTGTATATATGACATTGAAGGCGGAGAGGTCAGGGATATAACCGATATTTTTCAAAATGCGGTTAACGGAATTTCCGGCAGCTGACAGTATTGCCTTGAAAGGGATAACCTGCCGGCGGTAATATTTTTGGGTAAACATATTAAATCATTTAAAATAAGTTATATTAAATTTCGTGATATAACAAAAACGCAGCAGCGGCGAAAAGAAAGGCCGGGTGAGGAAAATGGATATATTTAACATAGAGATGGCAGGGGTTGTTATTGAAATAAGAAGCAGATATAATTTTTGCCGGTGGTTTTGCCGAAATTATTTGACTGATAAGGCTGCGGATTTTTCTGTATATGCCGAAGACGACAGAATGGCCGAATTCAGAGAACACAGCCCTGAAATAAGGGATGAGCTTCTCGAACGTGACGCAGTTTATTCGGCCATTGCTTCAAAGCTTCCTTATTTCAACCGTGTTATACTTCACGGCGCCTGCATTTCCTATAAGGGCAGGGGGTTTTTGTTTACGGCTGCCAGCGGTACAGGGAAATCTACACATATAGGCTTGTGGAAAAAATATATAGGCAATGATGTGGATATTGTAAACGGAGACAAGCCTGTTTTCAGCGTGGAGCAGGAAAAAATTTCGGCCTATGACACGCCTTGGTGCGGTAAGGAAAACTGGAACCTGAAGCACAGCGCTGAAATGGCGGCGATTTGTTTTCTTAAACGCAGTGAGGAGGGTAAAAACCGAATAAGACAGATTAGCGACCCGGAGGAGGCCATACCCCTTTTACTGAGACAGATGTATCACCCTTATGAGCCTGAAGCGACGGGGCTTATGCTTGAGCTTTTTGACAAAATAATTGAAAGGCTTCCCATGTATGTTTTGGAATGTGATATGTCGGAGGCAGCGGTAAAATGCAGCTTTGAAGCCATGACGGGAGAAAAATATATAAACAGGGGAGTTCAAACCGCTCCGGAAGAAATAAACACGCTATGGAGACTTGACAAATAAAAGACAG
>JAJQCI010000260.1:0-5625 GCA_021202835.1 Clostridiales bacterium
ATATGATATTCCCGTTATACTTATCAGCGACACATTCCACTACACCGAAAAGAAATGCTGTGAAACAATATTTGTCTCAAAGGGAGCCGACAGCGCTGATTTTGTTATTATAAATCACACCGACAAGGGGGATATCGTTATAACCCAGGACTACGGCTTAGCGGCTATGTGCCTCAGCAAAAAGGCCTACGCCGTAAATCAAAACGGCTTTCTCTATACCTCCGAAAACATAGACGGTATGCTTATGAGCCGCCACTTAGGCAGACAGATAAGACGGGGCGGCGGCAGAAGCAGCCACATTCCGAAAAGAAATAAAGACGACGACAAGAGATTTGAAAAATGCCTTGTAAAACTGATTGACAAAATTACATTATAATAATATAATTGTAGGATAATTTATCACTTTATTTTGCTTAAAAAACGTAACCGTTCAGCCGTGCATCCCGCACAGGCTAAACTGTCAGCGGAAAGTAAAAATGGGAGAACGCTTATGATAAACAAAAGATTACATACACCTGAGGGTGTAAAGGATTTTAAGCCCGAGGAGTATGCCTATAAAAAGGGAATCGAAAAAATTATAGAAACAACCTTTATAAGCAACGGCTACAGAAGGGTTAACACGCCGACTCTTGAATTTTCAGAGGTATTTGCAGAGGTCGGCTCTGACGCAGAGCTTGAAAGATACAGGTTTTTGTCCCGTGAGGGAGATATTCTCGTTATGCGCTCAGATATGACGCCGGCTATATGCCGTCTTGCGGCAACGGCATATTCAAATGAAGATCTGCCCCTTAGATTTTATTATATAGAAAATATGTTCAGATATAACGAAAAAAACCAGGGCAAGCAGAGAGAGTTTACACAGGGCGGAATAGAGCTTATAGGCGAAGCCGGCATAGAGGGAGACTGTGAGGTTTTAATCTGCGCCGTAAGCAGTCTTTTGAATTTAGGCCTTGACAGCTTTAAAATAGATATAGGCCATTCCGAATTTTTAGAGGGCGCCTTGGAAGAAGCAGGGGTTTCCGATGAAGCCTCAAGCAAAATAAAGGCTGCCATTATAGATAAAAACTATGTAAAAGTTTCCGAAATTATAGACAGTCTCGACATCAAAAAAGAAATAAAGGACTTTTTGTGTGATCTGCCCCTTTATTTGGGGGGAAGCGAGGTTCTTTCAAAAGCAGTGGAGATTTTTTCATCCGAAAAGCCTTTAAGGGCCCTTGAATATATGCAGAAAATAAGTGACTGTCTTAAGGGCTGCGGCCTTGACAAATATGTAAGCTTCGATTTGGGAATCGTGCCCCAGCTTGAATATTACACCGGTATTATTTTCAGGGGCTATGCTTTAGGCTCGGGCTATTCCGTTTTAAGCGGCGGCCGCTATGACAGGCTCTCTTTAAGCTTTGAGAGAAGCTTTTCGGCAGTTGGCTTTGCCCTTAAAATAGACGAGCTTATACCCCTTCTCGAAAACAAGGGTGTTAAGGTTAAGAAAAAGAAAACGGATACTCTTCTTTTATACTCCGAAAAGGGTAAAAACGCCGCACTTTCAACGGGAATAAAGCTTCGAAAAGGCGGAATGAACATCGAAAACTATTACGGCGAAATCGATAAAGCCATTAAATATGCCGAAGACAAGGGCTTAGGCGGTGTAATTTATTTTATAGACAATGAAAATGTAAAGCTATATAATGTAAATGAAGGCGAGGAAACCGTTGTTAAAATTTCCGAGCTTTTGGGAGCGGAGGAGTAAACAATGGAATATTTGACTTTTGCTCTTGCCAAGGGCAGACTTGCCGAAAAGGCTATGGAGGTTTTATCACATATAGGCATCGACTGTGAAGAAATGAAAGAAAACAGCAGAAAGCTTATTTTTACTAATGAAGACATAAAGTGCAGATTTTTTCTTGCCAAGGCACAGGACGTGCCTACATATGTGGAACACGGTGCAGCAGACATAGGAATCGTAGGGCTTGACACTCTTTTGGAAGAACATAAAAACCTTTATCAGGTTATGGATTTGGGCTTCGGAAAGTGCCGCTTTGCCGTTGCCGGGAAGCCGGATGTAAAGGATAAGCTTGATTCAAACGACCTGAGAGTGGCAACAAAGTATTTGAATGTTGCAAAGGATTATTATTTTAACAGAAAGCACCAAACCGTAGAGTTTATAAAGCTTAACGGCTCTGTTGAGCTGGCGCCTGTTGTGGGGCTGACGGACGTTATTGTGGATATTGTTGAAACAGGGTCAACCCTTAAAGCCAACGGCCTTGAGGTTTTGGAGGAGGTTTGTCCCCTTTCCGCCAGACTTGCTGTAAACAGAGTAAGTATGAAGCTTAAACACGACAGAATAACAGAAATTATAAGAGGCTTGAAAGAGATCGAGGGGTAAGCTATGGAAATTATAAGATATGACAACGAAAACGGAAAAAAGCTGGCCGAAAGGCTTCTTAACCGTTCAAAACAGGAACAGGGTAATTATCAGGAAATTGTAGACGGCATTTTAAAGGAAGTAAAGACAAGAGGAAACACTGCCGTATTTGAATATACAAAAAAATTCGACGGTTTCAATGTTAACGATGACAATTTTATCGTTAAGAAGGAAGAAATTAAAGAGGCTTACGGTCTTGTTGACGATAAACTTGTTTCCGTTATGAAAAAAGCCGCCGAAAGAATTTCGGCTTATCACAAAAAACAAAAGCTTAACAGCTGGTTTGAGCCTGATGAAAAAGGTGAAATATTGGGTCAGCTCATTCGTCCCCTTGAAAAGGTTGGGGTTTATGTTCCCGGGGGAAAGGCGGCTTATCCTTCAAGTGTACTTATGAATATAATTCCGGCAAAAGTGGCCGGGGTTAAAAAAATCGTTATGACCACTCCTGCCGGCAGGGACGGGAAAATACCTCCAAATACACTTGTGGCTGCCGACATTGCCGGAGCAGACATTATTTTTAAAGTCGGAGGAGCACAGGCTATAGCTGCTCTTGCTTACGGAACGGAAAGTGTTCCGGCTGTTGACAAAATTGTGGGGCCGGGCAATATTTTCGTTGCTCTTGCAAAAAGAAGCGTTTACGGCTTTGTAAATATAGACTCCGTGGCCGGGCCAAGTGAAATTTTGGTTGTTGCCGACGAAACGGCAGATCACGTTTTTGTTTCTGCCGACTTAATTTCACAGGCCGAACATGACGAGCTTGCTTCCGCAATTTTGATTACAACAAGCGAAAAGCTGGCTGACGGGGTAAACAAGGAAATTTACAAACAGGCCGAAAAGCTTGAAAGAAAGGGAATTATTCTTTCCTCACTTGAAAACTACGGCGGAATTGTTTTGGTTTCCGATATTGAAGAAGCTTGTGATTTGGCAAACAAAATAGCCCCGGAACATCTAGAACTGTCTGTTAAAGAGCCTTTTTCACTTCTTAAATATATAAAAAATGCAGGGGCGATATTTATGGGCCACTACAGCCCTGAGCCTTTGGGAGACTATATGGCCGGGCCTAACCATGTTCTTCCCACGGGGGGAACGGCAAGATTCTTCTCTCCTCTTTCAATAGACGACTATATCAAAAAATCAAGCCTTATTTCATTTTCAAAAGAAGCTCTTTTTGATTTGGGCGAAGACATAATGAGCTTTGCCGAGTCCGAAGGGCTTACGGGACACGCAAACTCAATAAAGGTGAGACTTGACCGAGGCTGAAAAGCCTTTAAGGAGGTTTAAATTATGAGCCGAAGCGCTGATTTAAGCAGAAGTACATATGAAACAAAAATCAATATGAGCCTTAATTTGGACGGCTCGGGAATTTCAAACATATCTACAGGCATAGGCTTCTTTGACCATATGCTGACACATATTTCAAAGCACGGCTTTATAGATTTGGATATAAGCTGTGACGGAGATTTAGATGTTGACTGTCACCACACTGTTGAAGACGTTGGAATTGTTTTAGGCAAGTGTATTAACCTTGCTTTGGGCGACAAAACAGGCATAAAGCGCTATGGCTATGTTATAATTCCCATGGACGAGGCTTTGGTGCTTTGCTCTCTGGATTTGTCGGGCAGAGATGTTTTCGTTTACGAGGCAAATTTCACCGTGCCGACGCTGGGTATGTTCGATACCGAAATGGTAGAAGAATTTTTCAGAGCCGTAAGCTCAAACTGCGGTATGAACCTCCATATCAAGGTTTTGAGAGGCTCTAACAATCACCACATGGCCGAGGGAATTTTTAAGGCTTTCGGCAAGGCTCTCGATATGGCCGTTACTGTTGACCCCAGAATTAAGGGAACTCTTTCTACAAAAGGAATGCTTGAATAATGATTGGAATTATAGATTACGGAATGGGAAATTTAAGAAGTGTGCAAAAGGCTTTCCAGTTTATAGGGCAGGATGCTGTAATTGTAAAAAGTCCCGGAGAGCTTGAAAAATGTGATAAAGTTGTTCTCCCGGGGGTCGGAGCCTTTGAAGACGCTATGTCAACAATAAAGAAGCTCGGCTTTGATGAAGCTGTTTATAAAACTGTCAAACGGGGAAAATACTTTTTGGGTATCTGTCTGGGTATGCAGATGGTTTTTGACAAAAGCTATGAAAACGGTGAGTTCGAAGGCCTCGGGCTTATTCACGGTGAAATAGTAAGACTGCCCGAAAATGTAAAAATACCTCAAATAGGCTGGAACAACTTAAATGTAAAAATGAGGAAACCTCTTTACATAGGACTTGACGAAAGCCCCTTTGTGTATTTTGTACATTCTTACTATCTCAAAACAGAGGAGCCTGTCGTTTCGGCAACTGTCTTTTATGGAAAAGAAATACAGGTTGCCGTACAGAAAGACAATATTTTCGCTTTGCAGTTTCACCCGGAGAAAAGCGGAGATACAGGCCTGCAAATTTTGAGAAATTTTGCATCACTTAAATAATTTATAAGGTTTATAAAAACTGCGGTGTAACGAAACGCAAAGGCTTGTGGGGAGCCGTCTGCCGTGCCGCGAGGCGTGGCAGGTGGCTCCCCCTCGCCCCGTCCCCGGCCTGCCTTTCAAGACAATTTTTAATTGGCTTGGAAGGCAAGCAATCCAAATGGAAAGCTGGCAAGCGCCCGTGAGGTAGCACAAACCGCCGAAAATGTCAAGGGCAAGACAAGTCCTTCGGACCCTTGACATTTCCGTCGGTTTGTGCTGTGCAGGAGGTTACGTTAAGCCGCCCGGGGCTTAACGCACTTTTAACAATACTGCAATACGGGTTTTATGCAAAGGGAAAGACAAGTGCAAAAACTGCGGTGTAACGAAATGCAAAGGCTTGTGGGGAGCCGTCTGCTGCGCCGTAAGGTGCAGCAGGTGGCTCCCCCTCGCCCCAGGCTCGGTTTTAAAGGCAATTTTTAATTGCCTTTAAAACCGAGCATTCAATACCACTGAAAGGATGTTTTATATGAGGATATATCCGGCTATAGATGTTTTGGGCGGAAAAGCTGTCAGGCTTTTACAGGGAGATTACGAAAAAGCCACGGTATTCAATGACAATCCTGCGGCCGCCGCAGAAGAGTGGGTCAAATGTGAAAGCGATGACCTGCACATAGTTGATCTTGACGGCGCAAGATACGGCAAAAGCTATGTCACAGACATAATAAAGTAGATAAAGTCTAAATTTAATATAAG
>JAJQCI010000260.1:5635-15231 GCA_021202835.1 Clostridiales bacterium
GTTGAAAAAAGAATTAATTCAGGTGCCGACAGAGTTATCATAGGTACAGCGGCGGTTAAAAATCCTCTGCTTGTAAAAGAAGCCGTTTCAAAATTCGGCGATAAAATTGCTGTCGGTATTGACGCCAAGGGTGGTTATGCAGCCGTTTCCGGCTGGCAGGAGATTTCTGATATAAAAGCCGTTGACCTTGCGCTTAAAATGAAAGCTCTGGGCATAAAAACCATAATTTACACAGATATTTCCAAAGACGGAATGATGAGCGGCCCCAACATTTCCGCAACAAAAGAAATGATAGACAAAACAGGGCTTAACATAATTGCCTCCGGAGGCATATCAAGTCTTAAAGACATTGAAAATGTTTCAAAAACAGGGGCTTACGGCGTTATTATAGGAAAGGCTCTTTACAACGGTTCCGTAAATCTGGGCGAGGTTATCAAAAAATACAAGGGGTAAATTTATATGCTTACAAAAAGAATTATTCCCTGTCTCGATGTAAACAGGGGAAGAGTTGTTAAGGGAGTTAATTTTGTAAATTTGAGAGATGCCGGCGATCCTGTTGAGGTAGCCGCTATGTACAACAAGAGCCTTGCCGACGAGATTGTTTTTCTCGACATAACAGCCTCATCCGACGCAAGAAGCATTATGCTCGATGTTGTTTCGAGAACTGCCGAACAGGTTTTTATACCCTTAACGGTAGGCGGCGGCATAAGAACGGTTGACGACTTCAGGGCCATTCTTTCCGCCGGTGCCGATAAAATCTCCGTTAATTCCGCTGCGCTTAAACGCCCTGAGCTTATTACGGAAGCTGCTCTGCGCTTCGGTTCTCAGTGCGTTGTTGTCGCAATAGACGCAAAAAGACGTGAAAACGGCGGCTTTGATGTATATTTAAACGGAGGAAGAGTAAACACAGGCAGAGACGCCGTTGAATGGGCCGCTGCCGCCGAAAAAGCCGGGGCAGGCGAAATTCTCCTTACAAGCATGGACTGCGACGGCACAAAGGCCGGCTATGATATTGAGCTTACAAGGGCCATATCCTCGGCGGTTAAAATTCCCGTTATAGCCTCCGGCGGCGCCGGCACAAAGGAACATTTTTATGACGCTCTGACAGAGGGCGGCGCCGAAGCGGCCTTGGCAGCTTCACTTTTCCATTATCGTGAAATGGATATTAAAGACTTAAAACAATATCTTGACAAGAGGGGAATCCCCGTAAGGCTCAGCTGACAAAAGCGAAAGGGTGACAATATGAAAACTGAAATCAAAGACTGTAGTTTTAGTGACATAAAGCTTAAATTTAATTCGGACGGCCTTATTCCAGCCGTTGCTCAGGATTATAAAACAGGCGAGGTTCTTATGCTTGCCTATATGAATGAGGAAAGCCTTAATTTAACCTTAAAAACAGGCAAAGCCACCTACTTCAGCCGTTCCAGACAGTCTCTTTGGCTTAAAGGCGAAACCTCGGGGCATTTTCAGCACGTTAAAGAAATAAGAATCGACTGTGACTGTGACACACTTCTGCTTTTAATCGAACAGGAGGGGGCAGCCTGCCACACAGGCAGCTATTCCTGCTTTTACAGAAGAATACAATCTTAAGGAGAATTTAAATATGGCAGATTTGGGAAAATCTCTTTTAACAGAGTTTGATGTAATTTTAAACAGAAAACAAAACCCTTCCGAGGGCTCATATACAAGCTATCTTTTCGGAAAGGGCGAAAACAAAATTCTGAAAAAAATAGGCGAAGAGGCCACAGAGGTAATAATTGCCGCAAAGGGCGGCAGCGTTGACGAGCTTATAGGCGAAATCTGCGACGTACTTTTTCATATAGAAGTTCTTATGGCGGAAAAAGGCTTAA
Source organism: Clostridiales bacterium (assembly GCA_021202835.1). Taxonomy (GTDB): domain Bacteria; phylum Bacillota; class Clostridia; order Lachnospirales; family CAG-274; genus JAJQCI01. Next base: position 7,486 of record JAJQCI010000260.1, read on the forward strand.
ACTGGGGCGATATTGCCGGTGAGCTTGACCTGCGCCGTCAAAAAGAAAATATGAATGTTGAAAAAGAAGCAAAGAGAAAAGCCGAAAACAGAACCGATGAAACAACTATAAATTAATAGTTGCAAAATTTTGCATATTGGTTTATAATTTAGGAAATATATACTGTAGGAGATATTAATATGGATACGGTTATTGTTATAATGGAGAAAGACAAAAAAACAGGCTTTCTCGAAAAAGAGGTTGCAGGCTTAAAGCTTTCAAGAAATGAAGAATACATTGTAAATGTGTATGCTATGGGCGGTGAGCTTTATATTAAGCTGTCTGTTGACAAGGAGGTCAAAGACTGGGAATATAACGCAATTTTCGACTATTTTGACACAGACGTTTTCGGTGACAAAATAAACGGTATCTCAGAGGTAGACGACACTTATAACCCCACATGGGAGATACACCTTGATTTCGATGCCGGGAATCTTGACGCCGTTAAAGAAAGAGTTGAAGAAATTCTTGATATTTTCAAAACCGAAATAAAAGATGTTTTCAGCGTAATTGCCGATAAGGAAGGAGAGTATACGGATGAAGAATAAACCCGTAAAAGGCGAAAACAACACGGTTATTCTGCTTACAGCTGTCTGCGCCGTGATTGTTTGTGCAATTATAATATTAATTTTAAACGGAACTCTTTTCAATAAAAACGTGGATAAAGACGTTTCCGTTGTTGAAGAAGAAACAGAAGAGACAACCGAAAAAGCCACAGAAGCCGCAGCAGAGGAAGACATTGATATTCTCGTTGAACCTGTTGAGCTTAATGAAGAGCTTTACGGCTATATAAATACTCTTAACACAAGCTTAAGGAGCTATTTTGACGAAAATTATGACAGCGGAAAGCTCTTAACGGTATACGGCTATATGTATGATGCCGATACAAATATGCCAGTTGAGGCGGAGGATGTTTACGGCGAAGACATGCCCGATGTTTTAAAGGATGTAAACCTTCTTTATATTAAATCGGGAGATTTCGACTATATCGACGGTATCGACGATATGGATATAGATATCGACATTACCGACGAAGAATTAAGCCCCTTTACTTCTATTTTAACAACAGAAGGCTATCTTATTTCTTCGGATAAATACGGCGGCGGAATTTTATCGGAAGACGATTACAGAACTCTTATTATGAGATATAACTGTGCTCATGGTGAAATTTATACCCCCGAGGAGGATTCTTCCACTTATACGATTATATATAATATGATTGCCAAAGAGTGGGGCTCCGATTATACCCCTGACATAAAATATATGGGCTTTGACGACAAATACGGTGTGGCTGTTGCAAATGTTCTTGAGTCACCTACGGAATTTAAGGAATATCTGTTTACCAAATCCGGCAGCTCATGGTCTATTAAATCAAAACAGCTTGCAAGCAAGGAAAATGTTAAACAGTTTGTAAATGAAAAGTGCCCCGATATGGATCTTGCTCTTCTGCCTTATTATAATCTGGCCGAATATAACGACTTCAGGTCAGATCTTTACGGCTATTATGAAGATATAGTTTCTTTTGAAGAACTGGGAGTAACCGAAAACGATCTTCCTGCGGTTTACTGCTTATATTCCGACAATTTCTTATATTATGAATTTGCGGAAGGAAAGAAGGTTCTCGGCCATATCGACGACGAAAACAAATTGACATTCTACAAGGTTAATTCAACAGACGAAGCCGTAGCCTTTATGTCAAGCGTAACAGACAATCCGCCTGTATTTATAATTAAATTTTCAGAATAAATTTGCTTTCGGCAAATAATTGTTTTTACGGCAATATTTTTATTATATGACGAAAAAGAGGATTTTAACTCATTAAATTGAGTAAAAATCCTCTTTTCTTTATGTGTCTGCTTAGCTTGCATTAATCAATAGTTATAGTCATCCCATGCCGACTCTTCCCATAATAACTTCATCATTCTGCCTCTATTATATTGTGCTCTGCTTAATTCGCCGGTTTAAACAGCCGGTTATTATGATTTGTATAATTTAGGATTCGCCCTGTAAAGAAGCAGGCAGACAATAACAACTATTATCGTGTCGGGAATCATATAGCTTGCGTTATAAACAAGGCTGTAGAATGCAGGGCTCATGCCCTCGGGAGCATATGCTCCCCACAGAAGATAGCCGCTTAAGAAGCTGCAGAGATATCTCAGCAGGCAGACAAATATACTGCCTGTTATTATTCCCTTAACTCCGCCCTTTAAGGCTCTCGAAACACAGCCGGCAAGGCCCAAAACGCCGAAGCCCATAAGGTAGTCTAAAAGTATACAGCCCAGCTGGCTCATAAGAGTGGGGCAGTAAAGCACATTTTGAATACCTGTAATCATCTGAAGAAGCCCGTGTACCACAGCTGTTAAAATACCCCATTTCGTATTATGTCTGTAGCTCATTATAATAAGAGGAACCATCTCCAGCGTTATTGAGCCGCCCTGAGGCATTTCAAATAATTTAACATAGCTTAAAACCGTCGCCAAAGCAATCATAACTGCGGCTTCAACCAATATTTTTGTTTTTGAACTGTTTATCATTTTTCTCCTTTCAGCCTTTTTACAAGGCTCAAGGCCGAGGTTTATTTGTTAAGCGCTGCAAGCTGTTCCTCTACAGAAGCAAGCATCTTTGCGTATTTTTCGCCTTTGGCCTTTTCTTCGTTTATAACCTTTTCAGGTGCCTTAGCCACAAAGCCCTTGTTTGAAAGCTTCTTTTCGACTCTTTCAACCTCTTTTACAAGCTTTTCCTTTTCCTTTGTAAGTCTTTCTATTTCCTTTTTGATGTCTATAAGCTCTGCAAAGGGTATTGAAATAAGGCCGTCGGGAATAACTATGGAAACAAAGTCGGAGCCCTTGTCACCTGTTGTATCTTCAACGATTACATTTGAAGCATAACCCAGTGAAGCAAAGAAAACCTTTCCGTTTTCGAAAATCGCTCTTACTTCGGGGTTCTCCGAACCTACATATACATCAACCTTCTTTGAGGGAGCAACGTTCATCTCGGCTCTGCGGTTTCTTATATTTTTAACGGCCGTCTTTATAAGCTCAATAGCCTTTTCCTCCTTGGGGAAGCTATACTCCTCCTTATAAAGGGGCCAGCTTGAAATCATAATGGATTCCTCTTCGTCCTGAACGGATTTGAAAATTTCCTCAGTTATGAAAGGCATACAGGGGTGAAGAAGCTTAAGAGCCGTTATAAGAACTGTTTTAAGTGTCCAAAGGGCGGCGTTTCTCGTTGTGTCGGCTTCGTTGTAAAGTCTGGGCTTAACCATTTCAATATACCAGTCACAGAACTCGTCCCAAATAAAGTCATATGTGTTCTGAACGGCAACGCCCAGCTCATAGGCCTCAAGATTGTCGGTTACATTTTTAACAAGAGAATTAGCCTTAGATAAAATCCACTTGTCGGCGTCTGTTAAGTCGGAAAGTGAACAGCTTATTTCCTCATCGTCCTTGAAATTCATAAGTATGAATCTTGTAGCGTTCCAAAGCTTGTTTGTAAAGTTGCGGTTTGCCGTAACCTTTTCCTCTCTCCAGCGCATATCATTACCGGGGGCATTTCCCGTTATAAGTGTTAAACGGAGAACGTCTGCTCCCACCTCGTTTATAACCTCAAGGGGATCAACGCCGTTGCCCAAAGATTTTGACATCTTTCTTCCCAAATTGTCTCTTACAAGGCCGTGAATAAGAACCTTTTTAAAGGGAACCTCTTTCATCTGCTCAAGCCCTGAGAAAACCATTCTTATAACCCAGAAGAAAATAATGTCATAGCCTGTAACAAGAACGCTTGTGGGATAGAAATATTCCAAATCCTTTGTTTTTTCAGGCCAGCCAAGGGTTGAGAATGGCCAAAGAGCGGAAGAGAACCATGTGTCAAGAGTGTCCTCGTCCTGTGTAAGGTGGGTATGGCCGCATTTCTCACAGGCCGCCGGTTTTTCCGCCGCTACGTTTATATGGCCGCACTTGTCGCAGTAATAAGCCGGAATTCTGTGGCCCCACCAAAGCTGACGTGAGATACACCAGTCGTGAATGTTTTCGAGCCAGTGAAGATAGGTTTTTCCGAAACGGTCGGGAATAAACTTAAGTCTGCCGTCCTTCAAAACCTCTATTGCCGGCTTAGCCATCTCCTCCATTTTAACAAACCACTGACTCTTTATAAGAGGCTCTATAACGTCGCCGCAGCGGTCGTGAACACCTACGGCGTGCTTAATATCCTCGGTTCTTACATAAAGCCCCATTTCCTTAAGCTCCTCAACAATAAGCTTTCTGGCTTCATAGCGGTCGATTCCGTTAAACTTTCCGCCGTTTTCGTTTATCGTTCCGTCGTCGTTTAATATATTTATTTTGGGAAGATTATGCCTTACGCCTACTTCAAAGTCGTTGGGGTCGTGCGCCGGTGTTATTTTAACAACGCCTGTTCCGAATTCCATATCTACATAAGGGTCGGCAATAATGGGGATTTCTCTGTCAACAAAAGGAACAACACAGGTTAAACCAACAACGTCTGTATATCTGGGATCCTCGGGATTAACGGCGATAGCTGTATCTCCCAAAAGTGTTTCGGGACGTGTCGTAGCGAATTCAAGGAATCTGTCCGTGCCTTTAATGGGATATTTAAGATGCCAGAAATGACCTTCCTTGTCCTCATGAACAACCTCGGCGTCGGAAATTGTGGTTTGACATGTAGGGCACCAGTTTATGAGCTTTTCGCCCTTATAAATCCAGCCCTTCTTGTAAAGGTTTATGAAAACCTCCAAAACAGCCTTTGAACAGCCTTCGTCCATTGTGAAACGCTCTCTGTCCCAGTCGCAGGAGGAGCCCAGCTTTTTAAGCTGGTTTATAATCCTTGAGCCGTATTCATTTTTCCAAGCCCATGCCCTTTCAAGAAAGGCTTCTCTTCCTATGTCTTCCTTTGTGAGCCCTTCCTCAGCCATTTGGTTAACAATTTTAACCTCTGTGGATATACTGGCGTGGTCCGTTCCGGGAATCCAAAGAGCGTTATATCCCTGCATTCTCTTAAAGCGAATTATCATATCCTGCATGGCGTTGTCAAGGGCGTGGCCCATATGAAGCTGGCCGGTAATATTCGGCGGCGGAATAACTATTGTAAAAGGCTCCTTTTTGCTGTCCGGTTCGGCGTGAAAATATTTCTTTTCAAGCCACTCGGCATAAATTCTGTCTTCTACAACAGATGGGTTGTAGTTTTTTTCAAGCTGTTTATACATCCTGCTTGTCCTCCTTTTTGGATACTATAAATATAATTGATATAATTAAGGCAAAACCAACCAAGTCAATTAGGTAAAATTTGGTTTTAAGCCAAAGTGCCGAAATAATTGTTGCCACAACAGGCTCAACCGCCGAAAGCTGGCTGGCTTTAACGGGGCCTATGGAGGCAGTTCCCTTTAAATAAAGTGTAAAGGCTATTGCCGTGCCACCTACGCATAAAACAAGGGTAGCCAAAAGTGAGCTTATGTCACAAACGGGGAAGCTTCTGAAGCTGCCTGTTGCAATAAGGAAAACGGCGCCTCCCATAAGCATTCCCAGGCCTGTTACCTTTATACTGCCGTATTTGTTTATTATGCCTACGGGAGCAGCATTGTAAACAAATGCGGCAAAGGCTGAAACAAGCCCCCAGAAAAGAGCCTGTGAGGAAATAGCCATAGAGCCTATTTTGCCGTGGGTGGCAAGAAGAAATACCCCCGAAACCGCAAGTATAATAGCCAAAATTTCCTTGCCCTCAGACAGTCGGGGCGTTCTTATACAGACGTAAACAACAACGATTATAGTAAACAATATCTGAAGAACCGTTGCCGTTCCCGAGTTTGAATAGGCTATTGCCTTTAAATACGAAAACTGCACAAGCAAAAGCCCCACAAAGGCAAAAAACAAAAGCGTGACTGTGTCTTTTTTGTTTTTAAATATGTCAAATGTTTTACGCCTGTTTGTTATAAGCGTAAAAAGCGTTAAAATTATACCGGCAGTGAGCATTCTGGCCGACGTCAGCCATTCAGCCTTAAAACCGTAGTTCATAAAAAGATATTGTCCGCAGGTTCCCGAGAAGCCCCAGAGAGAGGCCCCGGCCAAAACACAGACTATGCCCTTTAAATTGTTTTTATCCATATCATTTTTTTATCCCCTTCTGAAAAATAAAAAGGTCTTCGCCTGAAAAAAGGACGAAGACCGCGGTACCACCTTTATTCCCTTCGGCTGTTTCAGCCAAAGGGCACTCAATTGCCCTTAACGCAGGCAGACGTTTCGGCTTAATCGGGGCGAACCCTTTTCGGCGGAAATGCTCGGAAGCTACCTTCATAAACTCCTTTTATAAGAAACCTTTCAGCCACGGCCGGGTGTCAATTAAAACGCCTGCGCCGTGGGCTTCTCTCTCTGTGGGGCTTCGGCCCTTTATAGGGAGGTTTATTACTCCTCTTCGTCAATGCATATAACAAATATATTGTTTAATAATCAGATTATTTTAGGTAGTCATAAAATGCTTCGGCAGCACTTGCCTCGTCGGTTCCCTCGGTTACGATTTTGAAATCCTCACCTTCATAAACTCCTATAGCCATAACGCCCATTATGCTTTTTGCATTGGCCGTCATTCCACCTTTAACAAGCATAACCTTGCTTTTGTAATTACTTGCAAGCTGAACAATTTTTGCAACCGTTCTATCTCCGTCGGTGATGCCGACTTTTACAAGCTTTTCTACCATATTGTAAAATCCTCCCTTAATTGACTTTTTCTGCTAGTTTTAAAATACTCTGCAGTCTGTGATATACGCCCGACTTACCTAACGGGGGGTTAAACAGCTTTCCCAGCTCGGCATAGCTTAAGTCGGGGTTTTCAAGCCTCGCCTCGGCCGCCTGTTTAAGCTTGGGTGAGAGACTTTTATAGTCCCCCGAGGCCATAAGGGAGTTTATTGCTCTCTGTTCCCTTACGGAAGCCTTAACGGTTTTTGCTATGTTAGACGTTTCACAGTTGTTTTTTCTGTTTATATTGTTTCTGACCTCTTTATAAACCTTTATGTTTTCAAGCTTTAAAAGAGATAAATGAGCTGACATAATACCGAGCAGGTCGGAAATCTGTTCGCTGTCTTTAATATATACTATATAGCGGTTTTTTCGCTCAGTTATTTTTGCGGAAATCCCGAAGCTGTTTATAAGAGCCTTAAGCCCGTAGGCATGGCCGTATTCTCTTTCGGAAAATTCCATATGATAATTTTTTCGGGGGTCTGTGACAAAGCCGTTTATAAGAAAGGCCGTCCGCAGATATGCCCCCTTGCAGCAGTCTTTTGCCACAATTTCGGGGTTTATGGGTGATTCGCTGTCAAAGCCCTGAAATATGCCTGCTGCCGTAAGGATTTTCAAAACTGCAGCCCCTTCCCTCACTTTAACCGAAGCGGTTTTGTTAAGAGAAAGCTCCGCTTCACAGCCAGTTAAATTTCTTATAAGGGCTGTAATTCTTTCGGCATGGCGTTTGTCGTCACATACAAAAAGCATACCCGATCTTAAGCCCCCGGTGTTATAATCGCAAAGACAGTTTATATAACAGGCTAACTCAGCCGTCATACAGTGTATTTTTTTACTCAGATTTTCAAAAAGCTCATCTTTTATTTCAGAAGTAAATGACATATGTTTTTACCTCTTTGAATCCTTGTCTATATCCCTGTGAGAGCTAATAGTGCTGTAGCCCTTTTCCTTAAGATAGTTATAAAGC
>JAJQCI010000263.1 GCA_021202835.1 Clostridiales bacterium
ACTTTATACAGTACTCAGTAAACAAAACAATTTAGACACACCCCGGCAGTAACTCTCTGTCACCGGGATATACTGACCATAACAAATTACCGTCCGTTAAAAATATTACAAATCTCACTCTGTTCACCCCATGCCGGTGACAGCCGGCAGCCGCAGTTTATCGGCTGAGATTTGTAAAATATCATTAAAAATTTTTAAACAGCCCTGCCGGAGGTTTTTCGAATAAATCCGGCCGGGCTGTTTTTTAGTAATATTGGTTTTTATATTAGTTGCCGAAGCTTATGCCTATGCTCTTTGCCGAAAGAATAACCTGTGAATCTTCGGGAACGCACTTAAGCTTGCCGGCTACCTCTGAAAGCGGAACGGGAACAACCTCGTTGTTTTTCATTCCCACCATATAGCCGTATTTTTCGTCTCTTATAAGCTCAGCCGCCTTTGTTCCGAACATTGTGGAAAGAACTCTGTCATAAGCCGAGGGGCTTCCGCCTCTTTGAATATGTCCGGGAACGGTTACTCTTACGTCGTGGCCTGTTACCTTTGCGATATCGTCGGCAACTCTGTAAGCGATTGAAGAATGGGTCATTGCCGCTCTTGCCGCCTTGAATTCCTTCTTTGACATCTTGCTTTCTTCAAGGGAAATTGCCCCTTCGGCAACGGCAACAATAGAGAAAAGCTTTCCGTCTCTTGTTCTCTTGTCTATAACCTCTGTTATTTTGTCTATGCTGTAGGGTATCTCGGGAATAAGGATAATGTCCGCCCCTCCTGCAAGCCCTGCATAGAGATTAAGCCAGCCTGCCTTGTGGCCCATAATTTCAACAACGAATATTCTGCCGTGAGATGTGGCTGTTGTGTGAAGCCTGTCTATAACCTCCGTAGCAACATCAAGGGCGGAATAAAAACCGAAGGTAATATCCGTTCCCCAAAGGTCGTTGTCTATTGTTTTCGGCAGAGTAACTATGTTTAAGCCCTCTTCGCTTAAAAGATTTGCCGTTTTGTGGGTTCCGTTTCCGCCTAAAATAACAAGACAGTCAAGCCCTATTTCATCATAGGTTTTCTTCATTGCCTTAACCTTGTCAACACCGTCTTCCCCTATAACCTTCATCTGCTTGAAAGGCTGTCTTGAGGTTCCCAAAATGGTTCCGCCCATTGTCAAAATTCCCGAAAAGGCGGATTTCTTTAAAAGCTCATATTCTCCGTCGATTAGACCTCTGTAGCCGTCTTTAATACCGAAAATCAAAACATCCTTTCCGAATGTGTCATAAAGTGCTTTTGCAACGCCCCTTATAGCCGGATTTAAACCCTGACAGTCGCCGCCGCTTGTTAATAAACCAACCCTTTTCATTTGTAAAGCCTCCTTGTTTTTATACTTTGCTTCTATAATTTTGAATATATATATTTTACCACAAATTTTCAAAAGTGTATACACAATAAATGTAAAATTTTTTCGGAAATGTTGAACCGGCTAAACTGCGCACTCTGCACGGGCAGAGTTCCAACCAAACCGCATTTTGACGGGGAAGATTATAAAGCCCTAATAAATCTCTAATTAAACTAAAATCTAACCTCCCTTTTTGTTTAATTTTTCACTGGTATTATTTTACTTGTAAAAAACAAATAAAACAAACCAATTTGAGGAGTGTTGACAATGAAAAGAAAATTATCTTTTATAGCAGCTATAGCAATTATAGGAACAATAAATATAACAGGGCTTACGGCCTGTGCTTCGGAGCAAGGGGCTGAAACAGCCGTTTCGGCAGAAGCCTCGGCGGAAACACCCGAAGCGGCTGAAAAGCCTGAAGGCGAAAGGCCCATGGGCGCAATGGGAACCATGGCAAAGGTAACAGCCGTTGACGGAACAACTCTTACCATAGTTGAAAGCCATGGCAGAGGCGGAAGAGGCGGCGGCCCCGGGGCCGGTGAGAAGCCCGACGGTGAGGCTCCGGAAATGACTGAGGGTGAAGCTCCTGAGAAGCCCGACGGCGAAGCGCCGGAAATGACTGAAGGCGAAAGACCCGAAATGCCCGACGGTGAAGCCCCCAAAAGAGCAGAAGGTGAAAGACCTGAAATGCCTGACGGCGAAGCCCCCGAAAGAGCAGAAGGCGAAAAGCCTGAAATGACTGAGGGTGAAGCCCCTGAAATGTCTTTTGACGGTGAAGAAAAGACAATAACGGTAAGCGATGACATAATTTATACAGAAAGCGAAAGCGGCGAAAAAACTCAGGCCTCCTTATCGGATATATCAGAGGGAACAATAATTTCAATAGTTTATGACACTGACGGAACCACGCCCACGGAAATTATTATCAGACAATAATTTTGCGGAAACAACTCGCCAATAAACGGCGGTTTATATACATTATTACAGTATTACCTCCAAACCGGGCCGCCGTAAACATTCGGCGGCTCACCCATCGAAAATTATGAAAAAAGTGCAGAGAAAGAGAAAAAAACAGGAGCCCGTTTTGGAAACTCCTGTTTTTTAATGGGTCTTATGTATTAAAATGATTCCACGTCAAAATATATAACGCCGTTTATTTTGTCAAAGTAAAAATTACCCCAATAATCATTTCCCGTTATTTCATCTGACAATTCGCCGTCTGTATACCATTCAAAGCTTTCAAAGCCTGTGATTTCAGGGTCTATACCCTTTTCAAAGCTGATTTCCGCAGGCATTAAGTCACTTTCTTCAAATATATAATCTATATAATCCTCATCGGCGAAAATAAACCCCTTCAGCCAAACCGATGTGGGGCCGAAATTTACTCTGCCTATGGCGCCGCCCTTCCAGCAGCAGGTCTCTATGGGGATTTCACTTCCGAACCTTTTTACAAGAGGCTCAGTATCCGTTCTGTATTCCACTGCTGCCGGCGTTATATCGGAGTGAATAAAAAAAACGTAAATTTTTGCCGCAAAAAATATCGCTATAAGCACAGATATAAATTTTATAATAAATTTTTTCATTTTCTTCACCCCTTGTTTTCAAAATCAGGGAGTTTTTCCATTTTAAGATAATTTAGGGCGTAGTCATAGTAAAATTTTTCTCCGTCGGTCAAGAAGCAAAAAATAATTCTTTCCGAGCCGGTATATCCCTCGATTGTTATCATTTTACACAGGTTGTCTTCAAAGCCGAACTCCTCCATTCTCGTGTTAAGACTGCAGTACATTTTATAATAATCATAATATTCCGACTCGACGCCGGTTATGGCTATATTCTCATCATCAATTGCAACGTTATCTCTGCTTATGGATATTTTGTGGTGAATATCATCATAATCATATGTTTTTGATACGGAAGCATAAATATTCGTTTCCGGACTGTCGATGATTTCCCACTCTCCCTTATATTCTTCCAAAAGCTCCGCAGCCTGATTTTCGTCTAAAGGCTCACTTTGAAAAGCCGTTTTCTGTTCATTATTCATGTCTTCTCCGTTATTTAATACATCGTTTAAAGCCATTGTTATGTTCTTTCCCCTGCCGGTTTTTATGTTATATTTGTACAGCTTTTCTTTTTCGGCGGAAGAATCAGGGCTTCCGAAATAAACACAGCTGCTGTCTCTGCCGTATACCGCTGACAAATTTATATTTTCCCCAATTACATCACCGTTTTCATCATAAATTTTGCCGCCGTAAATAAGCATACCGCAGGTAAGCTTAAAACAGCTTACGTCTTCGGCCACAAGCTCCCTTGCGCCTGTGTTAATATCGGTTCTGTAAAGATTGCAGGTTTTTAAAAATTCTCCCTTTTCATCATAGGCCGACAGGCTGTAATATATTTTGTCGTTATACATATAGACGCCCAATGTGTCTTCATTATATGAAAGCTGCGTTTCGGAAGTGACAAATTCGTTTACTCCGCTTTCGATATTAATTCTGTATAAATCTCCCACACCGGGATATGTATAATAGACATAACCGCCGCCAACCATAAAGCCGGTTAAATTTTTTGAAGAAACATATGTTGACAGCTCCAAAAGCTTTCTGCAGTTGTTTCCGTCTGTATCCATACAATAAATCGAATATTCTGTTATAACGTAGGTATAGCCGCTTTTAAAGCCGGAGCTTGTGGAATAAATTATTTTGTCACCGGCATACAAAAAATCGATATGTCCGTTTTCGGTATATAAAACGGTTTTGTTGTCATAAATGCCCTTTTCCGTTCTTATAATTTGTGAAACAACATTGCTTCTGTCAACATAATAAATATATTCGCCGTCTGCCGTATAACAGCTTGTTTTTCCGTGCCCGACAACATTGTAAAACATACTTCCGTCATAGCGGTAAAGCCCTACGCTTTGCTCCCTTAATGAATTGCTTACCGTAAAATAAACATCTTCGCCGTCGGCGAAAGCTCCCAATATATTAACATTTTCAGGCAGGGCGGCGGATTCATTGCTTTGAAAGCTGAGAAATCCCCAAATAACCGCCAAAATCAAAAAACCAAATACCAAATAAATTTTTCTTAACATCATAAATTCCTCCCCGCTTTTTTATGATATTTTTTCTATTCTGAAATAGTTTCCGCAGCTTCTCGGAATATTTCTTTATATCTGTTTCGTCACTACTTTCTTCAATATACGTTATTATTTCTCCGCTTTCTCTGTCTATGAAAAGACCTACAGGCAGCCTGTAACAGCCGATTCCCTTTTCTTTAAATCCGGCCTCAACAGCCTCCTTGCTTCTTACAACCCAGCAGCGCTTCGGAAAATTATGTGCTTCAATATAAAAATCATCCTCCGAATATTCCTTTCCGTACATCTGTTCGTATGTAACTGCCGCAAGCCTTAAGGCATATCTTTCATCATACCTTGTATACAGGCTGTATTTCCAAGCCCCTAAACAGTCGGCCGCAATAAGCAAAATTATTACAATTATACATATTATCCTCTTTTTCATAAATTTCCTCACTTTCATTTTATATTAGTTTGTCAGAAAAGCTCTTGACGTATGCTGCCAATAAGGCCATATGACTCCGTCGGCCGTTCCGCTTTCAGACCAGCCGCCCGTCTCCTATTCGTTAAACCGCCATTGGCCGCCCTCTCTGACATAATTATACACAGTGCCGTTTGTACGGTTAAAATTAACACAGTAGATTCTTGCAAAATCATCATTATAACTCAGTATTTTGTATTCATAAGCACTGTTTATTTCATCAAAACCGTAAAATTCCCCTCCGTGTCTGTATGTAAGAAATTCACACCGGGCAAGAGAACACAGCCATATTAATATAAATAAGACTGCCGCCGCCGGTATTAAATATCTTATCTTAAGAAATTTTTTCATTTTGCCCCTGCTCCTATTTTTCATAATAATAGTTTCCTCAAAAAAAATATTGTCTTATTTTGTGTTTGTCAGTCCGTCATTTTATTAAACTGCTTCTGTTCCTCCTCTGAGAAATCGTCAAAGCTTTCCAAATAAGTTATATGCGGATCGTCAATATATCTGCTGTAGGGTATTTTTTCGCCCTCCTCATTTGTATGGTATCCGTTTATAAATTCATCATCGGGAACGGTAACCAAAACCCTTGCCGTGTCCTCTCTGTCTGCAACGGCATATCCCTCACCTGTTACAACAAACAGCTTATCATTTTTAACCTTGTAGGTTATAACCTCTTTCAAAACAGGAGTAACAAGGGATTTTCCATGATGAAATTCCAAATAATTGCTTTTTGAATAATGACCTAACTGAAACACACCGTTATTCCAATATAAAATTGTGTCCTTGCCGATTTTATGATCTTTCTCCTCACTGAAATCCCACCCGGAGACAATAAAAACGCTGAACGAGCCGGCCCCGGTCAATATAATCAGCCATATTATCAAAATAAAAAATATTTTTCTCTTTGTCATAGCTCTCCCCTTTTTTTCATATAATATAAAATATACCAAGCATTATTGTTTGTCAAGCTTTTTTGAAATTATTTTTCTTACTGACTCGTTTATTCTTTCCTCGCTTATTCTTCCGTCCTTCACTGCATTTAAAACGCCGTTTAACGACGCCTGAAAGTCGTCGGGCATAAGAAGCATGTCCGCCCCGGCCATTAGGGCCATTACGGCAGCTTCATCGGGAGAATAGCTTTCAGTCAGAGCCCCCATAGAAAGAGAATCGGTTATAACAATTCCCTCATAACCCAGCCTTGTCTTTAGAATATCGTCTATTATAACGGAAGAAAGTGAAGCCGGAGTGTCGTCCCCCGTTACATTTGGCAGGGAAATATGCCCGGCCATTATGAAGTCGGCGTCTTCCTCTATTGCCCTTATAAAGGGCTTAAGCTCCGAGCTTAAAAGCTCATCATATGTTTTGTCGGTATAGGCGTAGCCCTCGTGAGTGTCGCCTGTTGTTGCTCCGTGACCGGGAAAATGCTTATAACAGGCCAAAATACCCTTGTCATTGAGCCCTTTGGCCAACTGAACCGCCATTTCCGCCACAACATCCGGGTCGCTGCCGAAGCTTCTTTCTTTAACAACCTGATTTTCGCTGTTTGTAATAACGTCCGCCACAGGAGCAAAATCCAGATTAAAGCCGTATTCCCTTAAATATTCGCCTATTGTTTCCCCTGCCGAATAGGCTTTCGACGGGTCGCCGGTACTGCCTATGTCAGACATATCCGGTATTTCAGGCACGTCTATTGCATCGCTGTTTCCCAGCCTTGCCACGGTTCCGCCCTCTTCGTCTGCGCCTATGAAGAGAGGAAGACGGCAGACCTTGGCCGCATAGTCTTTACAGCCTGAAATAAGGCTTTTAAGCTGTTTCTCTCCTGTTATGTTTTTGGAAAACAACACAATTCCCCCTACAGGATGGGCCTGAAGGGCGGCGCCCATTCTTTCGTCTGCTTCTGTCAGGGCTTCTTCGTTTACCAAATCCTCGGGAACCACAAAGAAAAGCTGGTTAACCTTTTCTTCAAGGCTCATACTGTTTAATATGTCTTCTGTTACATCTTCATCTGCCGGTGAAGCCGCTGTCTCTTCACCTTCGGTTTCAGCCGCCGTTTCCGGTGTGACGGAGGACTGACGGCTTAAATATACCGCAGAACAAACTCCGCCTCCTAAAGCAGACAAAACAATCAGCACTGAAGTTAAAAAAATTTTCCCCACAAAAGATGAACGTCTCTTTTTTATTTTTCTCATTTGTATCACCACCCCAAAATATATTTATACCTTCCATGAAAATAAAACCGGTTTATATGTATCCCTCACTGTTTTAACAGGGCATTCCTGTGTTATGTCAATGGGAGCCTCGACAAAAATTTTAACAGCCCTGTCTGTTTTAAAGCCCTCCGCCCTCTTTTGGGATCTTACAACACAGCCGTAAAGACCGTCGAAAAACTCCTCAGCCGGTATTCCCTCTTCTTCTGAACCTGCTTTTTTATAAAATTCGTAAATATTTCTTTTTGTTTTTGTTTCAAGCCAAACATCCGCAATAACAAGACCGAATATTTTATATTCTTTTGCCTTCAAAGCCGCTTCTTTGCCGCTTCTGTCCTTTTCGAATTCATACTCCCAGTCGGTATTGGTTATTCTCAAAAAATCCTTTAATATTTCGGGAATTTTTTCCGGCGGATCGCTGTAGCGCTTGGCTTCGATTAAAAGAATTTCCTTAAGCGAAACATTAACAATAACCCCGTCCAAATGCTTTCGTCCGTTTTCGGAAAATGGCAGTTCAAACCATGAAAATGCCTCTTCTCCGTATTTTTCGGCGGTTTTTTCATAAGCCTTTGAAAAATTAACGGAAAGATTTCTCTCTGTAAACCCTGTACTGCCCTTCGAGGGATAAAAATTTTTAAAAATTCTGTTGTAAATTTCTCCGAAGCCGTTTAAAACCTCATCCCAGTGAGAATATTTTATGTCCATAATGTTTTTCCTCGTTTTTTTGCGTAAAAAGGGGCGATATATGATATATTGCCCCTTTTTACGCTATAAATTTAAATTATTAACCCTGTTCCGTAATCTGTAAAGCCGCCGTTTCGGCAGACATAAATTTTTTCGCATATGAACGGAGAACCTTTGTCCATATGTCATAGCCTTCACTTGACAAATGAACATAGCCGTCCGAAGCATATTCCTGTTTTAAATTGCCTTTTTCATCTGTTAAGCTGCCCCCTATATCTATAAATTCGGCATAGTCATAGTTTTCTGTGTAGACAGCCATTTTTTCGTTAAATATTTTCATATTTGCATTGTTAAGGTTTTGCTTTTGAGCCGCTTCACACATATAGGTCAGGCCTATTACATAAATCTTGGCGTTCGGCGCCTTGCTGTGAATTCTGAAAATAAGATTGTTGTAGTTTTCAACACAGTCATCAACTGAAATTCAGCCCAAATCATTTGTTCCCAAACATATAAAAACCTTCTCCGAGCCGCTTTTTACAACAGCATCCTCAACAAGCGTCTTTTCACCCTGATATAAAGGGTGGAGAGAATCGGAGCTTACCGGGCTTACGGCCTGCCAAAGAGAAAAGCTGCCGGAGGCCAAAAACAGGGGATTTCCCATAAATCCGTCGTCTTTCGAAAGACAGTAGTTTTTATACCCCAGCATAATAGAGTCTCCCACAAAGGCGGAATTCTTGAAAAATTCATCTGTTTCTCCGTCATAAACAGGCATATCATAAACCGACTCTTCTGCAGCTTCTTCCGCCGCAGCCGAAGCGCCCTCAGCCCCGTAAGCATTTACCTGGCCCAAAACCAACAAAGCAATAAGCAAAAACACCTTCTTCATAAAATTTCCCCCTTTATTATATTTTAAATTTTTATTATTCCTCCGCTTCCTGTGTTTCTTCTGTTTCCTGAGCTTCCGCTGACGCTGCGGCTTCCTCGGCGGCCATAAAATCCTTTGCATATGCTCTTAAGACCTTAACCCACACGTCATAACCCTCTGTTGTCATATGTACATATTTGTCGGAAGTGTATTTATACTGTAAGCCGTCCGTAGAGTCTATAAGCCTGTCGCCTATGTTTATGAACTCTAAATAGTCATAATTTTGACAGTAGCTGTACATTTTATCGTTAAAAATTCTTAAGTTTGCGTTTGTATATCCGCTTTGAGGCTTCTGAGCCGGCGCATAAATATAGGTTGCGCCGATTATATAGATTTTCGTGTCGGGAGCCTTTTCGTGTATTCTGTAGATAAGTGTGTTATATTCATCAACAGTCTTATCCGGCGTCGTCCAGCCCAAATCATTCATGCCGAAGAACAGAAAAGCCCTGTCTGCGCCGCTTTTGGCTATAGAGTCTTCAACCGAAAGCTTTTCCCCCTGATAATAGGGATGGAGAGTTGAAGATGTAACAGGGCCTACGGCCTGTAAAAGAGAGAAGCTTGTTGCCGCCAAAAACAGAGGACTGCCGAAATAGCCGCTTCCCTTTGACTGACAGTATCTCTGAAAGCCTACCATAAGGGAATCTCCTATAAAAACGGAGTTTTCGAAAAATTTATCTGTTTCGTCGTCATATATAGGCATATCGGGTACGGGCTTTGCGTAGCGTGTGCCCGATACATAGTTTGTGTTTTCGCCTGCCGCTTCAGACTCTTCACTTTCGGCGGCGGCCGCAGCTTCAGTCTCCTCAGCTTCACCGGCATAGACAAAACCGCCGCTTACGGCTGAAACCGAAATCAGCGCCGCAAGAGCAAGAGTACAAATTTTCTTCTTCATAAGATTGCTTCCTCCTCAGTATATGGCACCGATTCCCAAATCGGTGTCAATTGTGTTTAAATTGTAAAGTATAAGTGTATTTTCTATTCCGTTTTCGTTTATAAACTCGCTGACGGAACCTCTGTAATATCTTGTGTCAAAAACATATATTGTTTTAAAATGCTCTGCCAAAAAGGGTATAAGGCAGTTTGCATAGCTGTCTTTTATAATGGCAAGTGAACCCTCTGCCCTCTCTGAATTGTTTGTTATTTCAACAAGAGGGTGAATGTTGTTTAAAAACAGGGAATACTTGTCCTTTTTGTCCAAATAATCGAAGTTATAAAAGCTGTCCGTTACCTCCTCCGTATCGGGATAGCTTACCGTAAAAGCAGTGCCGCTTTTATAAACCTCTATTGTGTCGGCCTTGCCGGTTCCCATATTTACCTTTGAAAATACAGTGCCTTTAAAGTCGTCGGTTACCTGAGTTATTTCAAAATAATCCTCACCCAGCGGTTCAAAGCCCATTCTTTCGGCTATTTCTCTGTAGGCAATATAGGCGCCCCTTGTTGTCCAGTGGTGGTCTAAGCTGTAGAAAAGCTTTTCCTCCCTGTTTTGATAAAGGGCTTCGGAAACATCTGTATTTTCCGTTTTCGTAAGGGAATAATATTCCTCCATTGTTTCAAGCTGTGTCGGCTCCTCGGCAAACCGGGGCAGCTTATCACTGTAAATCTGCGCCGCAGTGGGAACAAGAGTCAAATAAACCCTGCCCTCTGTTTTATCACTGAAATCATTAAACCTTTGGGCGATTTCCTCCGTGCGGCCGGGCTTTTCATATTTTTCATAAAAGCCGCCGTCTTTTCCTATATAAACGCCGTTTACTTCCTTTTGGCCCAAAACGTAAACCGAAAACCTGCCGTTAAGCTCCATAAAGAAGTCTCTTAGGGGAAAGTGGTCTTCGACATATGTGCCTATATCATCCATAAAGCCGCCGCTTATTATATTTTCGGCGGTAAATTCGGGAAATTCCTGAAGATATCTGTTTTCGTTTTCCGAAAAATCAGCTTTAGGCAACATTATAAAGGCGGCCAGAAAAATTATTACCGTAACAGAAGGCAAAATATAAAATTTTTTCATACTGTTTTCACGCTTCCTTAATTTTCGCTTTCTGCCTTAAGCTCATCAAACATAGCCTTAACCGAAGGCGCATTTTTCGTAAGTCTCTTAATGCTCAAATCATCGGCCTTTTTGTTTGCAAGGCGAAGATTGTTTTCAGATGAGAGAAGCGCCGACTTTGTTTTTTGAAGATGGTCTATTGTTTTGTCGATTTCTTCAATGGCAGTGTTAAATCTTTCGCTGGCCAGACGGTAGTTTCTGGCGAAGCCCTCTTTAAAAAGCTGCATATTTTCTTCAAAATGTGAAATATCCACCTGCTGACTGCGGACGATTTGAAGCTCCTGTTTATATTTGAGAGAGTTCTGTGACGCATTCCTCAAAAGAGTAATTATTGGTATGAAAAACTGAGGGCGAATAACATACATTTTGGGATATCTGTAGGAAACATCCACAATACCGTTGTTATAGAAATCATTGTCTATTTCAAG
Source organism: Clostridiales bacterium (assembly GCA_021202835.1). Classification (GTDB taxonomy): domain Bacteria; phylum Bacillota; class Clostridia; order Lachnospirales; family CAG-274; genus JAJQCI01. Next base: position 11,224 of record JAJQCI010000263.1, read on the forward strand.
AAGAGAAACAAGAATAGCATATTCACAGCCCTTTTCACGCCTGTCTTTGTCAAGCTCTTTGAAAAAGTCTTCGTTTTTGTGCTTTGTGGAGGTTGTGTCGGCTTCATTTTTCATCTCGAACATTATGGAAATGAATTCCGTACCGTCCTCACTGCACTCACGGTAAATAAAATCGCCCTTGCTGCCGGATCTGGCGTCGTTGTCCTTTTCGAAATAGGCATTGGGAAAGGCTGTCATACGAATGGAGTTAAACTGTGTAAGACAATGCTGTTCAAGGCTTTCGCCTATCATTTTAGTGGACTGACGGGCCTTAAAGTCTTTATAATATTCAATCTGTTCGTCTTTAAGCTTAAGCTTTTCCTCATACTGCTCCTGAAGGGCCTTTTCACTCAGGCGGCTTTCAGTTTCTTTGCTTTTAAGCTCGCCCTTAAGATCCGCAATTTCCGTAACCTTTTGAGAAATTTCTCTGTTTTTCTTTTCAACCGCTTCCGAAACGGCAAGTCTTTTCTCTGTTTCTCCTGCCTTAAGTCTGGCCTGAAGCTCCGTTATTTTTTGATTATAGGATGAAATTGCAGCATCCCTTTTTGATATGCTTTCTGAATATTTTTTTGTTTCCGCCGAAAACTCTTCATTTCTTTTTTTCAAAGCCTCGGAAACAGCAAGGCTTTTGGCTGTTTCACCTGCTTCTATTTTGGCCCGAAGCTCCGCAATCTGCCTGTCCCTCGCCGCAATCTCCGCTTCCTTTTCGGTTATGCTTGCAGTGTGCTGTTTTTCCTCCTGCATGCGAATAACCCTGAGCTCGCTGTCACGTTTGGCGATTAAGTCTCTTTCACGGCGCTTAAGCTCCGTTTCGAATTCTTTGTCTCTTACCTGCTGTACAATCTGGTTATAGCCGGTTTCGTCAACCTGAAAAACCTCTCCGCACTTAGGGCATCTTATCTCCTGCATACCCTCAAATCCTTTCTCTTTAGTGTTTTATAATACCGTTAATCGAATTGTTTGTTTATCAGAACCTGAAATAAAGAAACGGGCTGAAAGAACTGCTGACCATAAATGAAACCGCTGCGGCAAAAAGCAAAAACCTCACTCCGCAGTCGGCTAAGCTTACGGCCGCCTTTGCTCCGCTCTTTTTCATTTCAGAAAGCCTGCCCTCATAAAGCTTATAAACAGGTGTTGAAAAAACAGCCGCCGCCAAAAGAACAACTCCGCTGTTTGTTATATTATACAAAAATGCTCTGTCGATTATTCCGTTTCCGTCTAAAAAGAAAAGCACCTTAAAATAGCCGCAAATTTCCGAAAGACTCGTCAAGTCGAATATGCCGAAGCCCACAACCACCAAAAACAGGGCATAAAAATGCCTTAACGCTCCCGGCAGCTTTTCAAGGGCCTTTCCCCATATAAATTTTTCACATATGAGAATAACGGCATAATAAAGCCCCCAAATAAGAAAGTTCCACGATGCTCCGTGCCAAATTCCCGTAAGGCCCCACACTATGCAAATGTTGACAATGTGCCTTAAAACGCCCCATCGGTTTCCTCCCAGCGGAATATAAACATAGTCTCTGAACCAGCTTGAAAGGGATATATGCCACCTGCGCCAAAATTCCGTTATGGATTTTGAAATAAGGGGATAGTTAAAGTTTTCCAAATAATGAAAGCCCATCATACGCCCCATACCTATGGCCATATCGCCGTAGCCGCTGAAATCATAATAAAGCTGAAGCGTAAAGCAGATTATGCCGAGCCAGGCTGACAAAACAGAAAGCTCACCGAACTCTGCGGCCTTGATCACACTCCACACCGCCCCCAGCCTGTCGGCTATAAGAACCTTTTTGAATATGCCTATAAGAAGTCTTGAAACACCCTCTGAAAAATTATCCGGGCTGTGTTCTCTTTCACGAAGCTCTTCTGTAATGTCTGAAAATCTGACAATAGGGCCGGCTATAAGCTGCGGAAACATACAAACATAGCATACAAAATTGACAGCATTTCTTTCTGCTTTAACCTTCCCCGTGTAAACATCGGCACAGCAGCTCAAAATCTGGAATGTAAAAAAGCTTATGCCTATTGGAAGGTCGGGCAGGCTCACCTCCAGATTTAACGGGGTGAGCGCATTTATATTTTCGACTATAAAGCCTATATATTTGTAATACATCAGAGAACCGAGACAAATAACAACGCTTATAATCAAAAAGCCTGCCCTGAGAACCTTAATTTCATAATATTTTTCAATAAGCAGACAGCAGACATAGCCTACAAGAGCCGAAAAAATCAAAAGCAGAATATAAACGGGCTCTCCCCAGCCGTAGAAAACAAGGCTGCCGGCCAAAAGTATAAAATTTTTAGCCCTGAAGGGGACTGCGAAATACACAATCAGAAACAAGGGCAAAAACAAAAACAAAAATTCCAAACTGCTGAAAACCATTTAGATATTTTCCTCTATAATGTTAAGAACCGCCGACGGATTATTACATACTATTAAATAAACATAATTGCCCGATGTGCCTACTATGCCGTTTGAAGCTTTTTTAAATTCTTCGGCGTTGTAGTTTTCAAGCTCGGCTTTCTTTCGGGTTATGTAGTCATTAAGCTTTGTCTGAAGCTCGGCCGCCTGGGCTGTGTCGTTTGCCTTGAGAATTATAAGGGCGTCGGCCTTAACGGCGTCAAGAGCCTCACCGGCGGCAAAATCACCCAAAGCCGAGGTATCTATACCGAAATAATTAAGCATATATGTTTCGTCGTAGCTGACAAGCTCCTCAAGAGAACCGCCCGATATACATTTATTATAAATTTCTCCGCAGGAAAGAGCCGCCGCCTGAGCCGCCGGTGTTTCTTCGGCGCTCTGCTGAACAGGGGCTTCCGTTTCAGGCTGTTTGGTTGTTTCCGGTACGGCTTCTGCCGGCGCAGCAGTTGTTTCCTCCGGTGCTTCTGTTTCAGCCTCAGTCTGCTCCTCTGCTGCTTCCGCCGTCTCTGTTTCCTCTTCCGTTTCCGTTTCGGCCGCTTCCGTTTCTTCTTCTGCGGTTTCCGTTGTCGTTTCTGTTTCGGCCGGCTCTTCCGAACTGCCGCCGCAGCCTGCAAGCACAATACCCGTTACTAAAAACAGGGCTAAAAATCTTTTCATTTTGATACTTCCTCCGTTTCTTTCTTTTTCCTTTGTCTGTAATTTATTTTTCCGCAGTATACGGCAATTTTCGCTCATAAGTTTAAAAAAAGGCCCACTGCTCCGATAATATAATCATACCACAACATCGGTGATTTGAAAAGACCAAAAATAAAATTTTGTTAAAAAGCACTCAGAATAAACCGGCACATAAAAAATCCGCCGGAGGCCTCACCGTCCGGCGAACTTTTTTAATAATTATCCGATTCCCAACAGCAGGCCTGCAAGGTGAACACCTGCAGCGGCAATCCACGCAATCACACACTGACCCAAAACCATTCCCAGCACCGAGAGGTGTAAGAAACGCCTGAAGGGCGGAGGTTGTTCCGAACAAAACGGTAAGTGTTGAAACAACGCTTTCCTTTGCCATAAAGCCGGTAATGAGGGCGGTGGAAATTCTCCAGTCGCCGAAGCCCAAAGAAGATGGCCAACGTTTTTGGCGCCGGGCATACGGTAGTTTGGAAGCTCCACAACGAAAGGAACCGCCTGTCCCTTAAACATTGTTTCTTTTAAGAGAAATGCCGCAATAATCCCCACGACAATTCCTCCGAAATAAAGGGCCGTCATTACAACTTGGTATTGTAGCACATTTTGAAATATAATACAATAGTTTAGCGGAACAAAGCAGGCCGTGACGAAGCCGAAATTTTTAAAAAAATTGATATCATTTTTAGGTTTTAGGAACAGGATAAACGCATGAAAATTTTTCAAATATTGTAATATAACTGAAACACAACA
>JAJQCI010000188.1:0-540 GCA_021202835.1 Clostridiales bacterium
ACTTCTTATTGTAAAAGGGGTTCAAAGAAAATACAATATAAAGTAATCCTGTTTTAACAAAGAAAGGAATGAATAAAATGAGTGAATTTAAAGATGAAAACATAAACAACATTCAGTCTGATGAAATAATAGACGAAACCGTCGAAAACGGTTCGGAAGACACCGTTTTGGAAAATATTAACGAAAACTCCGCTAACACAGAGGAAGAAATTTCAGCAGAAGCTTCTGCGGAAGAAACAGAAGCCGCTTCACAGGCTGAGGAAGAGGCTCCGGCGGCTTTGGAGAGTTCATATTATGAAGAAAAGTCGGCCGCTCTTTTAAAGAATGAAAAGAGCAAAAAAGGTCACGGCCGTTTAAAGAGGTTTGCGGCCTTTGCGGCAGGGGTTGCCGTTGTGTTCTGCTCCATAAACGGAGGCTTAAGCTTTGGCAGCTATTTATATAAAAACGGCGGCGTTGCAGCGGCAAGCGGCAGTGACATAAGCCTGGGCTCCGGCGGCGCGCGGGTGGGCCTGCCCGTTCAGGTAATAGGAATCAATAACA
>JAJQCI010000188.1:550-14981 GCA_021202835.1 Clostridiales bacterium
GCGACGAGGTTCTCCCCATTGTTTACACAACAAATTTTAACAGTATCTCTGAGGTTTTCAACTCCATTGAGGCTTCTGTTGTAAACATAAGCATGACAGTCAGCACTACAAACATATGGAACCAGACCTATGAGTCAACAGGCTCAGGCTCGGGCATTATCTACAAAATAGACGGCGACGACGTTTATGTTGCCACAAACAACCACGTTGTTGACGGAGCAACCTCCGTTTCCGTTTCAATCACAGGGGAAGAACAGGTTTTTGCAACTCTTGTGGGAAAGGACGCAGAAAACGACCTTGCGGTTATTAAGGTAAGCAAGGAAGCCCTTGTTTCCGCAGGCGTAAGCGAGGTTAAGGCGGCCCAGTTTGTCAGCACGGACCAGGCCGAAATCGGCGAAACCGTTCTTGCAATAGGAAACGCCTTGGGCGAAGGCAAGACGGTTACAATGGGTATTATAAGCGCAAAAAACAAAGACATAAGCGTTGACGGAAACAATTTAACCGTTCTTCAGACAGACGCAGCCATCAACCCCGGAAACTCCGGCGGCGCTCTTGTAAACCTTGACGGTCAGGTTATAGGAATCAATACTGCAAAGACAGGCTCAGAGAGTATCGAGGGTATGGGATATGCCATTCCTTCTTATGTAGCTGTTTCCGTTATTGACCAGCTTATAGAAAACGGTACGGTTGAAAAGCCTTATCTTGGTGTTGTATGCTTCACTATTACAGACAACTTCAGAAAGATGTATAATATTGACATAACAGGCGTATTCGTTCAGGAGGTTAATTCGGGCAGTGCAGCAGAAAAAGCAGGCATAAGAGCTACCGACATTATCACAGCCGTAAACGGAACGACAATCACGTCACAGGCCGATCTCCAGAATATAATTTCCGGTTTAAGCGTCGGAGATTCAATAACAATTGATTTTGTAAGAAACGGAAGAGAAGCAATGTCGACTACGGCCGTTCTTGAAAATTATAATGAATTCTGATAAAGAGGGTGGAGTGAAATGAATGAATTTGAAACAAACGAAAACAGAACTCCCGACGAGGTTATAAACAAATATTTTGACAGTGAAGAAACAAACACAGGGGCTCACGCCGATGAAAAGCCGGTCAAAAAGAGCCATTATTACAGAAATTTTGCAATATGCATTATAATATTCTCACTTTGCCTAGGGTCGATAAGCTTCGGGCTGGGGGCCTCCGGCACTGTTGAAAGCGTCAGCCTGAAGGATTTATTCCCCGAAAAGGAAACAGGCGAGGTTAAGACAGACTCAAACGGCGGCGGCCTGTTTGACCAGAGCGAAGATGCCGAGGCAATGTCGATGTCTGCCGAGAGTATTTATGAAGCTTCTCTCAACAGAATCGAAATCATAAAAAACGTTAAGCCCTCTGTTGTTGCCATAAGCACCGTTGCCTACACGCAGGACTGGTTCTTCGGCACAACCGAGGTTGACGGAAGCGGCTCGGGCTTTGTTTTCGCAAAGGACACATATAATGTATATATCGCCACAAACAACCATGTTATAAGCGGCGCAACCGACATAACCGTTTCCTTTAACGACAACACACCCCTTGCCGGAAAGGTTGTGGGAACAGACCAAAACGCCGATTTGGCTGTAGTTTCCGTAACCACCGCAGACCTTAAAGCGGCAGGTATAGACGAGGTTGTTATTGCCACATTTGGCGACTCAGACCAGGTGTCAAACGGCGACCCGGTTATAGCTATAGGCAACGCCTTAGGCGAGGGTATAACAGCCACCTCCGGTATTGTCAGTGCTATTTCTAAGAAGATTAACATTCAGGGAAAGACCCTTACCGTTATTCAGACAGACGCAGCCATAAACGCAGGAAACTCCGGCGGCCCTCTCTTTAATGCAAAGGGTGAGGTTATAGGAATCAACACCGCTAAGTTCTCAAGTGAAACTGTTGAGGGCATTGGCTTCAGCATAACGTCAAACGTTGCCGCTCCTATATTCCAAAAGCTGGCAACAGGCGAAAGCACGCCTACTTTGGGAGTTACCGTTCAGGCTGTTCCTACAGAATATGTGTCTCAGCTGGGCACCTCTGCAGGGGCCTATGTTGTTGACGTAACGGACGGCGGAAACGCTTACCGTGCAGGTATTCAGGCAGGGGACATAATTACATCCTTCAACGGAGAAGCAATTTTCGGCCCCGATCAGCTTGTTGAACAGGTTAAGGAATGCTCCGCAAATCAGGTTGTTGAAATTTCGGGCCTGAGAAGCGGCCAGTCCTTTACAATACAGGTTACACTTTATCCTCCTGAGACAAATTAATAATAAATATTACCCACAGACCTTTAAAAAGAAATCTGTGGGTTTTTTGCGTTTCACCAGTGTAAGACGCACGGCTGAGCTGTTATAAATTTATTTAAATTATTAACAAAAATTAAAAATGAGGCTTGTATTTTATTGTATAACCGTGTTATAATAATATGTGTACCCCTGAAGCATATATATTATACGTGGGGGGGGGTAAACTAACTGACCAAGGGTGCACACAAAACCGTATATGATTTTCCGGGCAGACAAAAAACGGCCTTAAATTTTCGTGGTTTAGGCTGTCCGATTTGTATGCGGTATGTGATTAATATATGATTGGAGGAATGACAAAAATGACTAAGGGAAATTCAAAACGTATGTTGAGTTTGCTTTTGTCTCTTGCTATGGTGTTTACATATGTTATCACGCCTGCGTATGCGGATGAGACGACAGATGAGACTGTTGTCGAAGTGACGGAAACAGTCGAAGAAACGGCAGAAGAAACGACAGACGAAGAAATTTCGGAAGAGACTGAAGAAACCGAGGCCGAAACTGAGGAGGAAGCCGAAGAAGCCGACTCCGAAGAAGCTGAGACTGAAGAAGAAACCGATTCAGCCGAAGCAGAGACGGAAGAGACCGAAGACGCTTCAGAAGCAGAAGAGACTGAAGAGACCGTAAGTCTCGGAAGCAGCTCAGGCAGCTCGGAAGAAACAGAGACTGAAAGCGAAATCTCGGCGGATGATGTTCAGGCTATGATAGACGCTCTTCCTGACGCCGAAGATATTACGGCAGACAATGCTTCAGAGGTTGAAGCTCAGCTTGACGCCATTGATGAGGCAAGAGTTCAGATAGGGGAGGACGCCGATTATTTGGATTATACCAAGTATGACGCAGCCTGTGCGGCTCTCGAAGCTCTTTACAGCGCCGAAGATGATTCATCTGACGACACTGTTGAAGAAATTGATGAGCTTGTGCCCGAGGTTGAACTTCCGGAGGGTGTAAGCCGCAGTGAAAAAATCGCCGCAGACGGCGAAGCGGCAGCAGTAGCTGATGATGAAACAACAAATAATGTTTCGTATAACGGAATTACATATGCCACTGTTTCAGCTGCTATCGATGCAGTCGAATCAAACGGAACAGGAACAATCACTCTGACAGGTGACGTAAGCGAAGCAAGTATTACCATTTCGAGTGAACAGAACATTAATTACTCTGGATTTGGGCGGAAATACGCTTACGCTTACCGGCGGAACAACCTATACTGACACCGGTTATACAGGCAGTACATTCAGAGCTTCGCTGGTTAATCAGGGAACTTTGACCGTTCAAAATGGATCATTAAAAGGCAACGGAACATACACTACAGATAATACAACCTATTATTATGTTCAAAATATGATTCTTAATACAGGTACTCTTGATATTAAGAACGGTGTTACAGTTACAGGTAAGCTTTATACAATAACAAATGTGGGCGGTACTGTTAAAACGGCAGGCGACATAACAGCGACATATTATGATGCTATCGTAACCTACGGCGGTTATGTTACTGTTGACGGCGGTTCGATTACGGCGACAAACAGCTCCAACTACGGCTGTGCTATTGATATATTCGACCGCAATTATAACAGGCCAACATCAGACGATGGTACCGGCGCAACTGTTACAATTAACGGCGGAACAATCAATGCATCTTGCTACGATTTCAGTACAAACAACCAGCGTTCCGGATACAGTAATCTTAACATTTACGGCGGAACTATTACCTCGGTAGGAGCCTGCATTTACTGGCCTACTCCCGGTACGATAACTATCGGAAGCGAAGACAGTACATCAAACGACACACCTTACCTTCTTAACACAGGGGGCAGCGGTATCGTTATCTGCTGCGGAACACTTTATGTTTACAGCGGAACAATCGAAGCTTCATATGCAGCAACCGATAGCACACCTTTTGACAGTACTTACTGGGCTACACAATACCGTGCCAGCAGCGGTATGGTAGGTCTTGCAGACGCTATAAGTATCATAGCAAACAGGAGTTCGGCTTATGCAGAATATCCCCTTAATATTAATCTGGAAGGCGGAACCTATATAAGCGCAAGCAACTATGCTGTTAGATATGCAAACTGTAATGCGGCTTCAGATTCCGACTCAGATACAACACAGACAATTGATGTTGAACTCAGCGGCGGAACATATGAAGGCGGCGTAACTACCGACGGAACAGCAGTTGCGGCTGTTGACGCAAGCTGCGAATATGAAGAGACAACCAATATAAGCACACTGACAATCACAGGCGGAACATACAGCAGTGATGTCAGCTCTTATGTTGATACAACAAAATTAACTGTTATCGAAAACGATGACGGAACCACTACTGTAGTCAGCGGTGTAGGTGTTGCCGCTATAGGCACAACTGTTTACGATACTCTTGCAAATGCTATAGCTGCGGCAAAATCAGGCGACACTGTTAAATTGGTTGCCAATGCTACGGTAGAAAGTACAACAATCGAGATTAAGTCAAGCCAGAATATTACTCTTGACCTCGGTTCTTATACTGTAAGCGGAAATATGTCTTCACGTATGTTTGCCGTTTCCGGTACTCTTACAATAAAGGGCAATGACGACGGTGAGATTAAAAACACAGGCTCGTCAAACGCTATAAGCAACGGCAATACTCTTATTATCGAAAGCGGTAAAATTTCAGCTTCTTCCGCATACGCTGTATATAACTCAGGTAATCTGACTGTTAACGGCGGTACATTAACCGGCGGTACGTCAACTACAGGCTATGCTGTTTATATTGCAGGCGGAACAGCTACAATTAACGGCGGTACATTTACAAGTACAAATACAGGTGTAGGCGCTGTACGTAACAACGCTACACTTATTATAAATGACGGTACTGTAGGCGACACGACAAATGACGTTTACGGCGTATACAACGCAGGAACAGCGACCGTTAACGGCGGTACACTCAGCGGCTCTACAGCAGGCCTTATTAATACAACATCTGACAGTGCTGCCACAGTTTACGGCGGTACGCTTCAGGGCGGCAAGAGAAGTCTCTATAATTCAACCGGTTCTGCCACAATCTACGGCGGTACATTCACCGGAACAGAATACGGCCTTATGACAAACAGCCCCGATACAAATACTACATTAGTTTATGCCGGAACATTCCACGGCGACAGCCGTTCTATTGTAGGCTATGTGACAAGTACTATTGCCACAGGCTCGGCTTTTGTAAGCGGCACTAATGAAAGCACTGACAGTGTTGTTGCTGTTTGTGCAGCTATGATTGGCAGCGGCGATGACGCTAAATATTATACAACCTTACAGAAGGCAATTAATGCGGCTGCAAGCGGAGCTGAAATTACTCTTATGACAGATGTAACAGAAGACATCACCGTAGCAAGCGGCAAGAGCATAACAATTGACTTAAACGGAAATACAATTACAAACAGCACAAGCCATACTATTATTAACTACGGCACACTGACTATTACAGACAACAGTGACGCAAAGACCGGTACAGTGGATTGCGTAACACACGCTTGCGCAGCTCTGTATAACTACGGAACCATTACGGAAATCAGCGGCGGCACATTTACTAGAAGTGCGGAAGAAGCTGACCCCAATGCTACCAATTCATGGTATTCGGTGTTAAATGCCGGCACCATTACGTAAATCAGCGGCGGTACATTCACCACAGGTGACGGAACCTCTGCAAATCTCGGTAACCGCTCGGCAGTTTTCCGCAACGGTGACGGTACAACAGGAGGTACAATCGGTGAAATCTCCGGCGGTACATTTATCGGAGCGGCAAATATTATAAAAAATGAAAGCGGCAGCACGATTACGAAAATCAGCGGCGGCACGTTCACAATGGATAACTCTGTAAACGGCTGGTATGGCGGAAACACTATGATTAACAACTACGGAACTATAAGTTCTATAACCGGCGGTACGTTTAGTGCCTTAGGAACAGGCGTTTCGGCAAATGAAAGTTACACGGCAAACAAAAGATATTTACTTGTTACATACAGTGATGTAACAGTCAGTGATATAACGATGGACATGGACGGCGCACAGAATGTTATGGTGTATGCAATATCGGGTACTGTAAGTATTGATTCCGGCACATACACAATTGACGCTGATGACACCTCGTCACTCTTTATGACAGCTGATGGAGCTTATGTTGCTGTTTCAGGCGGTACATTCAGCTCAGAAGTTGAACCCGAATACTGTGCAGATGATTTTTCACCTAAGGCTAACGAAGACGGCACATACACTGTAGACAAGGTTTACTTTGGCATCAGCGGCGGCGAAGGCGAAACCATCCCCGGAACAATCTATTCCGGCGAAGGCAAAAGCGTAATGTTCGTTAAGTTCTCAGCAGCATATATCGGAACTGACGAAGGCTATTCCACAACCGCTTACCCCACAACATCCAAGACTTATACACCAAGCAGCAGCGCCGACAGCGGCAGCTATATTTTCGCAGGCTGGTTTACGGATTCAGAGGGAGAAAATGCATGTGGTACAGATATGTGGAATGAATCGACAGAATGTTATGCTAAGTTTGTTGACGCAAACACATTGTCTGTTGAATGCTTCTTTACACCTTACAGTGAAAAGAATGCACTGAGATTCTTCACAAGCCAGTCACAGGTATATGCAGACGCAGGATTTGATCTTTATATTGACAATGAAGCTGTTGAAAATGCAATAACGTCTGTTTCATATTATTCATCTTCCTATTCTGTAGGCGGCACGCAGACATCGCCTTTGAAGACTTATACGCCTTCAACATTCGGCAGCGCAGCAATGCATATTGTAACGGGACGCTATTATGATACATCTAAAACCACATCATTTTCAGTTGTGCCTTACTGGACAACTCAGGACGGAACCACAATTTACGGAACAGAGACGACATATTCCTGCAGTGGTGTAACATCACAGGCAGTCCTTACTTCGTCAACAAACTAAGGAGGTGTGAATATGTTATATCAAAAACACGAAATGGAAATTACAGAGTTCAATAAAAAAGATGTTTTGGTAGTTTGCAGCTATTCTGATGGCGGCGACACCGGATGGAGTTATGACAGTCTCAAACCTGATCGTTCTGATTCATAAATTTACTTTCTGACTGATAATAAAACAAAGTCCTCTGCGGTGGGTTTAGGCCTGCAGCAGGGGATTTTTTGGGTAAAAATAACTCTTGCATATGATTGTATATCGTGATAAAATATAAATGTGTGTGGTCCGAAAATGTGCGTAATATTATAGAGGCAGGCTGATTGCGGGCACACTGAAAACAGTATATTATGACAGCAGTGAAGTATAAAGTGCCGGCAAAACATTCTGTCCCTATGATTTCAACAGTGCGTCAAAATATTTATTCTCCTGCGGATTTGTTGACATGACAGGGGCAGAGTCCTATACTGTAAATGCAGCGTGGGAAACTCATGACGGAGATAAGGTTTAGGGTTATGAATACACATTTAATTTAAATAACGATACGATGGCTGTAATTCCTGCGGCAGGATAAGAAAGGGGGGGGTAATGTTGAAGATGAAATACGAAGAACATAAAATGGAAATCATATTTTATAATAAAGCCGATATTATTTTTGCAATGAGTGACGGAGGGTCTGAATATAATCCATGGAGTATCAATCCCGACAGATCCGAATTGTAAATTTAGCCGGGCTTTTCAATAATATTCCGGACACAAGGCATTAATATATTGCTGCAGATTCCCCGAAGCAGACATCGGGGAATTTTTATTTATAATGAAAAGTAATATTGTCAGAAAAAATTTTGTTTAGTTGACAGTTGGGCGGCTTTGTTATATTATATAAAGAGGAGGGATATTAAAATATGATTGTTTTAAATATAGCCGGAGTTAATGTGGGGGTTGAAAATAAATATCCTCTTCTGCAGTGGGGCTGTGAGGAACACATTACGACAGCGTCTCCGGAGTTTGTTGTGTCTGCTTCCGAGGATGAAATTCGGGAGGACTATGAGGCCAACGAAAGAAAATTTAAGCTTAAAGACTGTGAAAGCAACTGCCTTTACAGAAAGATTTGCTTTGCTATGCCGAGGTATGACGCTTTTCTTCTTCACGCTGCGGCGGTGGCTCTTGACGGCGCCGGCTATGCTTTTACTGCGCCGGGGGGAACGGGCAAGAGTACCCACATAGGCTATTGGATGAAGGAGTTCGGCGGCAGAGCCGTTATAGTGAACGGTGACAAGCCCATTATACGTCTGATGAAAGACAGGTTTTATATCTGCGGAACGCCCTGGAGGGGAAAGGAATGTTTGGGAAACAGTGATATTGTGCCCCTGAAGGGTATTTGTCTTTTGGAGAGGGGCTTGAAAAATGAAATCCGCCCGGCAGATAATGATACAATAATAGACAGGATATTTAATCAGGTTCTTTTGCCTGATGAACCGGAGCTTGTTGTTAAACAGCTTGAGCTTATGGACAGGCTTATAGAGAGCGTTCCCGTGTATGTATTGAAGTGCAGTATGTCACAGGAAGCGGCTTTAACGGCTTATAAGGGTATGAATTAAAAACAGGGAGGAACGTAAATATGAAGATAAGGGAAGGCTTTGTTATTCGAAAGGTAGCCGGAAAATATGTGGCCGTTGCAGCTACAGGGCAGGCTATGAAGAAATTTCACGGAGTAATTAAGCTTAACGGTACAGGCAAGGCCATCTGGGAAGGACTTGCTGAAGGAAAGACGGAAGAAGAAATTGTGAATGAGCTGGCGGAAAAAAGCGGCGCAAAAACCGACGCCGACAGGGCTTTTATTGCCGATGATGTAAAGGCTATGGTTAAAGAAATGTTTGACGCCGGATTTTTGACGGAATGAAGCCCTTAAATGCAGGAAAGGAGAGGCAGTATGGAGCAGACGCATACTTTAAAAACGACAAAGCTTGACGAACTGGAGACTGCCGGTTTTATTGTTATATCTACAAAGGGAACCAGTATGCAGCCTCTTCTTCACACCTATTCTTCACATGTTTTAATAAGAAAAGCGGAGGGCGGTTTTAAAAAGAACGATGTTGTTCTTTATGTCCGGCCCGACGGTATACAGGTGCTTCACAGGATTATAGGCTTTGAGGGAAATACGGCGCTTATTAGAGGAGACAACACCTTTGTTACAGAGCATGTTCCCTTTTCCGCAATAAAAGGAGTTATGGAAACGGTTTGGAGAGGAAAGAGAGAAATTCACACAGAAGATTTTCTTTACCGTCTTTATGTAAATTTTTGGAATTTTATATATCCTCTTCGCTTCCTAAAGCATAAAGCAAATGTTGGAGTTATGAAAACGGGCAGGCTCCTTTTGGGTGACACATCCCTGGCTTGGGTGGTTAAGATGGTTAGGGGGAGTCTTTCGGGAATAGCCCTGTTGACCCTCTGCACAGGTTTGACGGCCTTTTTTTCCGTTATTCTCGCCGTTGTTATGAGAAACGCCATAGACTACGCCGTAAGCCTTAATTCAGCTATGTTTTTGAAATGGTGCGGCATATTTTTGGGAATAGTAATAGTTCAGCTTATAATTCACGGAGTTATACGCCAGCAGGACGAGAGCATAAGGGCTTCTGTTGAAAACAGGCTTAAAGAAAGAACCTACGGCAATATTCTTAAGAGCAGCTACAGCGGACTGAAGACATATCACACGGGAGAGCTTCAAAACCGCATGACCGGAGATGTTAAGATTGTGGCCGATTATGCTGTGGATTTAATTCCCGGGGTGACCTCTATGGCTGTTCAGCTTGTCTGTGCGCTTGTTATTCTGATGATTTTGGATATTCGCTTCGGCTGTCTGTTTTTAACCGGCGGAGTTGTTATGCTGGGGGTAACATTCCTGTTCAGACGCAAAATGAAAAATCTTCACAGGAGAGTTCAGGAGGCCGACGGCAGGCTCAGGTCTTGGCTTCAGGAATCAGTTGAAAGTATTTTGATTTTAAAAAGCTTTGAAGCTGAAAAAAATGGCAGCCTTCAGAACCGAGGAAAAGGCCGAAGCTCACAAAAAAGCCAGAATGAAAAGAAGAACGTTTTCAAATATATGTAATGTGGGCTTTGGGGCTGTCATGCAGGGGAGTTATCTTTTCGGGCTTGTGTGGTGCGGCTTCGGAATATTAAACGGAACCCTGACCTACGGAACTCTGACGGCTGTTATGCAGCTTATAAGCCAAATAAGGAGCCCCTTTGCAAACATTTCAGGCTTTGTGCCCCAATATTATTCTATGCTGGCGTCGGCGGAGAGGCTTATTGAGATTGAGAAGCTGCCAAAGGAGGATTCTTCAGCCGGGGAGCCACCGGAGTTTGAGAGTCTTCACGCCGAAAATATTACGTTTATATATGACGACGGCGAAGAAGAGGTTATAAGCGGAGCTTCATTTGATATAAAAAAGGGTGAAATTGTGGCTTTAACGGGAATATCTGGCATAGGCAAAAGCACTCTTCTTAAAATTCTTTTGGGAATATTTTCTCCTGTATCCGGGCGGCTTTACGGAAACGGCGGAATTGATATGAATGCAGCCACGAGGCCGTGGTTTTCATATGTGCCCCAGGGGAATATGCTTATGTCGGGAAGTATATATGAGGCAGTGGACTTTCTTCACAGTGCTCCTTACACAAGGGAACAGAAGGAACGGGTAGAGTCTGCCTGTAAAATTGCCTGTGCAGATGAGTTTATAAGAGAGCTGCCGGGAGGCTATAACACTGTTTTGGGTGAAAAGGGCGCCGGGCTGTCGGAGGGGCAGATTCAGAGAATAGCTATAGCAAGGGCCGTTTACAGAAATGCCCCTGTGCTTCTTTTGGACGAGGCTACCTCTGCGCTTGATGAGGACACGGAAAGAAGACTTCTTAAAAACCTTAAGGAAATGGGAAACCAGACTGTTCTTATAGTTACACACAGGCCGGCTGTTTTGGAAATATGCAGCAAGCAGCTGATTTTTGAACACTCAAATATAATAATAGAGGAAGACAGATAAAATAATAACAGTTCAGCGGCGGACTGTTTCCGGAGGTGTTTAAGTTGGGTGAAGACAAAAAGTTTGGCGATGATATAAAAATTTGGCACATAGTTTGTGCTGTTGTTTGTGTGCTGCTTGCCGGCATATTGGTGTTTATGATTTATAAAGACAACCGTGAGCAAAGTGAAAAAACCGAAGCTATGGAGGAGCTTCAGGCCGAGGCAAAATCTTATGAAGAAAAATGTCGGGAGCTTAAGGATGAAATTTCATTTTTAGAAAACAATGTATATTATTCAAGCGAATATGCTGAAATAATAGTGGGTTTTATTGTTTCCGATGTATCTGACACAGACTATATAGAGAAAAAGGCGGCGGCTTATAACTTTAAGCCTGTTTTCATTATCGACTGCACAAAGGATATTTCCGATATTAAAAAAATTATAGATAAAATAGGCGATAAGGGAGAAATTATGCTGTATGCCTCATATTTTTCCGAATCGGTGAAGAATACGATTATTTCCGTAAATTCTTATTTGAAGTCGGCCGGACAGGAGCATACGGGAGTGTTTTTCTTAAGAAACAGCGATCTCAATGATTCAAATGTGGAGTTTCTTTTGAGCGAGGGCTTTGTGGGTTTTACGATTTACAACGATTCCCCTAAGGCAGGCCAGCTTGAAAATGACGCTGTATATTTTGACTATTCATATCTGTCATCATCGGGAACAGCGGTTTTAAGCCGAATAGGAAATCTTTATCAAAACAAGGCGTCTATGATTTTGGGTTTCGATATGGAAAGTATAAATTCGGGAATGATTACAGAGATATATATGGAAGACTTATTTGACGGAATTTTGACATATACCGATTATTATGACTGTTATTTTTCAACAACGGCCAATGTTGTTGCCGAACTGTCTCAGATTAACAAAACAGAGGCAGAGAGACGGATTGAATATGAAAAACAGGCCGCCGAGATTCAAAAAGAAATAGACGGGCTTGAAAAAACAATTCACGATATATATAAGAAAATCGAACAGTGAAAAACCGCCGGTTAATACCACAGGGTATGATTAGCCGGCGGAAATTTTTTTAAATGTCTTTTTTCAGCATTTCTATAAAATCCTCTTCGGATATTACGGGAATGTTCAAAGAACGGGCTTTTTTATTTTTAGATGAATTAGAATTTATGTCGTTGTTTATTAAGTAGGCGGTTTTTGATGAAACGCTTCCTGTTACCTTGCCGCCTCTTGCTTCTATTTCCTTTTGAACCTCTTTTCTGTTTTTATAATGGTAAACGTCTCCGGTTATAACGAAGCTTAAGCCCTCGAAAATTTTGGGAAGAGAGTCGGTTTCCTCCTTTATTATGGTTATAAAGCCCAAAAGCCTGTTTAGAAGGCTTATATTTTCGGGAGAAGCAAAATATTTTGTTATGCTTGCGGCAATTACCTCTCCGAAGCCGTTTGTTTCCTTAAGGTCGTCAAAATCGGCGGCCTTTATCTTTTCTATGTCATTGTCATATTTTTGACAGAGAAGGCCGGCGTTGCTTAAGCCTATATTTTCTATGCCAAGAGCGAAAATCATATTTGCAAGCCGGATGTTCTTAGATTTATCGATGGCCTTTATCAAATTGGAAAATGATTTTTCCCCGAAACCCTCCATAGATGTTATTTCCGCTTCATATTTAGAGAGAGTGAAAATATCGGGGTAAGTCTCTATAAAGCCCTTGTCAACGAATTTTTTAATTGTTTCGTCGCTCATTCCCTCAATGTTAAAGGCGTCTCTTGAACAGAAATGGCTCAGGCTTTCCACAATTTGGGCTCTGCAGTTTGGATTGGGGCATTTCAGCGCCTTGCCGTCTTTAAGGGAGACAACTTCTGTTTCAAAGCCGCAGACGGGGCAGTGGGCAGGAGGCTCAGCCGTGCCGCTTTTAGTTAGATTTTCGGCAATTTGGGGTATAATCATATTTGCCTTGTAAACAGTGATTTCGTCGCCTATGCCTAAACGAAGATTTTCAACAATGCTTAGGTTGTGAAGGCTTGCCCTTTCCACAGTTGTGCCCTCAAGCTCCACTGGTTCAAAAAGGGCGATTGGGTTTATAAGCCCCGTTCGGGATGTGTTCCAAATTATATCCTTCAATGTGGTTTTTGCCAGTTCATCGGCCCATTTAAAGGCTATTGAGTGTTTGGGGAACTTAGCCGTTGACCCTAAGCTTTCGCCGTATTTTACGTCGTTAAACGTAAGAACCAGACCGTCGGAGGCAAAGGGGGCCTTCTCTATATTCTTTTCAAACTCCGAAACGGCCTCTTCTACGGTTTGGGCTGTTACCTTTTTATATTCCACGAACTCAAAGCCCCGGGCTTTTAAGAATTTTATACCCTCGGTTTTGGTTTCGAAGTCTTTGCCTTCGGCTGAGACGAGGGTGAAAATTATGCAGTTTACATTCCTTTCGGCGCAGATTTTGCTGTTAAGCTGGCGAACCGTGCCGCTGCAGAGATTTCTGGGGTTTTTATATTTCTCTTCGGGGGGCAGCTTTTCGTTTATTGCTTCAAAATCCTTATATTTTATGACGGCTTCGCCCCTTAAGACGAGAGTACCCTTAAAATCTATGGCCAAGGGTATGTTTTTAAATGTTTTGGCGTTGTGGGTTATGTCTTCGCCTACAGTGCCGTTGCCTCTTGTTACGGCCCGGTCAAGCCTTCCTTCACGGTAGGTTAAAACAATAGTAAGGCCGTCCAGCTTCCACGACAAAAGCCCCTCCTTGTCTCCCAAAAAGGAAGCAAGCGCAGGTATTTCCTTTGTTTTGTCCAAAGAAAGCATCCTGCTCTCATGTGTAACCTTGTTAAGGCTGTCGATAACAGTATATCCTACATTTTGGGTGGGGCTTGAAGCGAGAATTGTGCCTGTTTCGGCTTCAAGAGAAACAAGCTCGTCATAGAGGGCGTCATATTCCCTGTCGGACATAATTTCTCTGTCTTCGTTATAATAGGCGTTTGAGGCCTTGTTTAAAATTTCTATAAGTTCCTTTATTCTTTCGGTTTTATTCAATTTTTTCACCTATTCCCTTAGTTTATGATTTACATTTTAACATTTTTTCAGGGCTTTGTCCATATAATTATATCGTTAAAACGGAATACAATATTT
>JAJQCI010000038.1:0-14568 GCA_021202835.1 Clostridiales bacterium
TGCCGCTCTATGCCGTTTATGCTATAATCATAAATAATCAGTTTATCCCTTGGAGAAATGCTTTTGAATTAATCATCATTTCCTTCGGATAACACAAAAAGGGGGAATATTTATGAAAAAAATAATGACATTGTTTTTGACTTTGTTCGTGTTTTCGGCAGGGCTGCCCTCGGCTGTCTCCGCCGCAGGTGAAACAAGTATAACAGGCAGTGAAATAGGGGCGGTCTTTAATTTTTCAAACGCCGCAGTTGATATTGTGCACTGGCAGCCGGAAGAAAACACGCTGGCATACACGGTTTATGAGCTGCCCGTAGGCACGGTTATAACGGTAGACTATCCCGAAGATTTGGGGCTTGAGGGTACGGGAATGCAGGTTTGTGTTTACGACTCCTCCGATAATTCCGACAAAGGGGCCTACGGCTTATTTTCCTACACTGTAACGGAAGAATATGCCCATATAACAACAAACACTAAGCCCTATGATGAAATTTATGTTCACGGTGTCGAAGCCGAAGAGTCATCGGCCGAAGAAGCAGTCACAGAAGACGATGAAAACGATAAAGCTTCCGATTCCGAAGATAACTCCTGTATTTTTACGGACATAGCTTCTTCCGACTATTATTATGACGCCGTAATTTGGGCTGTTAACAATAAAATAACAACAGGCACCTCGGCCGTTACATTTTCTCCCGATGAAATATGTACAAGGGGGCAGATAATTACATTTCTTTGGAGAGCCTCCGGCAGCGAAGAACCTGCATACACAGGTGCTTTTACAGATGTTTCCGAAGAGGACTATTATTTTAAGGCTGTTCAGTGGGCTCATGAACAGGGGGTTATAACCTCAAGCGCCGCCGGCGCCTTTTACCCTGAACAACCCTGTACAAGGGCTACGGCAGTGGAATTTTTGTGGCGGCTTGCAGGCAGCCCGGCCCTTTTTTCCGACGCCGACTTTGAAGACGTGCCGAAAGGGTCAGAATATGAAGAAGCGGTTGCATGGGCGGTTTCAGAAGGGATAACAGCAGGAACCTCCGACAAAGCCTTTTCACCCGACACACCCTGTACACGGGCACAGATAGTCACCTTTCTTTACAGGGCAGCAGCTTAGCCCCAAGCCGGAAACAAACCGGTTTTAAATATGATATGCTTTATAAATAAAACGGCGGAACTGTCCCATGACTCTCCGCCGTTTTATATGCCGAAAAAATTAAATTTCGGAAGCTTAAATAAAATTGTCAATGTATCGTCTTCATTTAAAATAAATGTGCCGCCTTCTCTGTTTATGTTTATTTTTTGGGGGACAAACACCGTAGCAGAAGAATTCATACCTTTTTGCAGGCAAATCTATTTTAAGCTCACCGTCAAACATAACCTCATATTTTACGCCGTCAAGCTCTATAACGGCCATTGTGTAGGATGACTGATATTTGCTTTTTTTAGGTTTAAAAACAATCGTTCCTCTGCCTCTTCCGTCCCCCGTACGTTTCTTATTGATATTTCATTCCTCCCCTTCCCCTTGATTTTATATAAAACCACAGCCGCCGGGCTGCCGCAAAAAATCAAACCTGAGATATGTCACTTTAAATACCCTATACATTTATTTTACTCCATCTTAACTTTTATGTCAACAAGCAAAATTATGTTTCGACAAGGCCACCGGTATTGGTAAAAACATAGTCACTTCAGGTGGTTCCGTAAAATGATTTAGGTGGCGGTATGTATTGGAAAAAGGCAAGATCAAGATTAAGAAGAAATTTTATTTTGTGTAATTTTAAGAACTTTTAATAAATATTCCGGTTACTCCCTTGATTGAAAGCTTGCCCTTTAAATTAACTAAATGACATTGACGGCAAAGCTGCTGCAAAAAGTTTACTCATCAGAGCTGAAGCTTTAATGTGCCTATTGACTTTTATGTTTAATTTTGGTATTATGAACATAATAAAGTTATGGAAAAAGGGGCGGAGGAAGCTGTGTTCTCAGGCAGGGCTTTTCTTCGTTTTCCTTAAGGAATCGCTGATTAATTAGCTCATCGCATCTTCACCGATGATTTTTTCGATTGCAGTGTCACGCATTCTTGACATAGGTTCCGGCTATGCCTGCGAACGCCTTCCTTGCCCTCGAAAAAATCATCGGCGAATCTGCTTCGGCAAATTAATCATCGCATCCTTAAATATACTATATGAGGAGGAATTATTCCAATGATATCAGCAGGTGAATTCAGAAACGGTGTTACAATCGAGATAGACGGAATTGTTTATCAGGTTATTGAATTTCAGCATGTTAAGCCCGGCAAGGGTGCCGCTTTTGTGCGTACGAAGCTTAAAAACCTTATAAACGGCGGCGTAGTTGAAAGAACCTTCCGTCCTACCGAAAAAACAGGCAAGGCCCACATCGACCGTAAGGAAATGCAGTATTTATATTCAGACGGAGATATGTATGTTTTTATGGATATGGAATCATACGATCAGCTTAATGTTTCCGCAGCAGATGTAGGCGACGGCCTTAAGTTTGTTAAAGAAAACGAAATGGTTAAAATTAACTCCTACAACGGACAGGTTATAGGAATCGAACCTCCCCTTATTGTTGAGCTTGAAATTACCGACACAGAGCCGGGCTTCAAGGGCGACACGGCAACAGGCGCAACAAAGCCGGCTATTGTTGAAACAGGGGCTCAGGTAAATGTACCTCTTTTCATTAACCAGGGCGAAATTATCAAAATCGACACGAGAACAGGCGAATATACAGGAAGAGTTAATAAATAAAACAAAGATAGGGCAGAGATTTGGTGCTTTTCTCTCAAACAGCGGAAAACCAAACATTCTGTCCTGTTTTTCTATCATTAAGAATAGAGCCGCCTTATTTTTCGTAAAATAGTTATAAACAGTGAAAAGAGGGCTAAAAAAATGGCTTATTCTTTCGGAGCAACGGAATATATGATTTGTTTTCTTGCAGCGGTCTTTTTCTGCATCGTTTTTTCAAAATTCGTTAAAAGAGTTTTGATTTGGTGTTTAAGAGGAGCGCTGGGCCTCGGGGCAATATCTGTTCTTAACATATTTTTAGAGGGCAGCGGCCTTGTTTTAGGGGTAAATTTATTTAACGGCGTGATAATAGGCGTTTTGGGGCTGCCGGCTTTTGCCGGGCTTTACATAATTAAGCTTCTTACGATGTGAGACATTAGGGTGTGATTTTATGGGTGATATTTTAACTGCCCTTTCCATGGGCTTGGCCGAAAAGGGATATAATTTCATAAAGACAAGCGGCGACAATCTTATTTCGGAGGAAACAAGGGAGCTTTGCTTCTATAAGCCTGCCGGGGCTGTTGTCAACTATGTTATAGTTATAAACACTCTTAAGGAGAACGACCCGGAGGGGCGCTTTAGCTTTTTGACGGAAAGAATCCTCAAAAGCCTGCGGATAAACGCAAAGGCTGTTGTTTTGGGTATAGCCGCAGGCGGCCCGGAGGCGGCGGAGTTTGCCTTCAGAGACGACTTTGACCCACTGGCGGATATTGTCAGAATACGCTGGGCAGTGGATACAGAAAACAAAAATTTTATCTGCGGCAAGGGCTCTCCCGATAAATTCGACGGCATAGAGACTATTATAAGAAGCAAAGACAAAAAGGGCCTTAAAACGGTATCGGGCATTTTCAGAACGGAAGCAAGAAAAAGGACCGGTTTTATAAGAACAAGGCGTGTTATTCTGACCTACGGCCTTATTGCCGTAAATATTATCGTCTTTATATTCATGACGCTTGACGGCGGCAGCGAAAACACGGAAACACTTCTTAAATACGGAGCGATTTATGCCCCGTATATAAGACAGGGAGAATATTTCAGGCTTTTCACATATATGTTTTTGCATATTGGCTGGCTTCATATTTTTTCAAATATGTTCGGGCTTTATATTTTAGGAACACGCTGTGAAAAATATTACGGCTATTTAAGATTTGCCGCTGTTTATCTTTTTTCAGGGCTGGGGTGTTCATTTTTAAGCTTTCTGTTTTCGGGCGACAGCGTTTCCGCCGGAGCTTCCGGAGCTGTTTTGGGGCTTATGGGTTCGGCCCTTGTTTACACAGGCATTAACAAAATCAAAATGGAAGGGCTTGACGCCTATATTTTTATATTAATTTCTATTTTGAATATAGGTTTCGGCTTTGTTTATCCCGATGTTGACAACTGGGGACATATAGGCGGCTTTGCCGTAGGCGCCGCTTTTGGGGCGGCTATAGGCCTTGCAGACAAAATGAGGGTTATGGAAAATGAAGATATTATATGAAGAAATGAAAACAAAGGCGGCGGAGCTTTTCCCCGACAGAAAATTTATACCCGGCGAGGGAAACCCAAACCCGGGTATTGTGCTTATCGGTGAGGCCCCCGGCGGCGAGGAGGAAAAACAGGGAAAGCCCTTTGTGGGAAAGGCAGGCCGAAATCTAAGCGAGTTTTTGGAGATTTTGGGGCTTAAACGGCAGGATATTTATATTACGAATGTTGTAAAGCTTCGCCCGACAAAAATAAACCCCAAAACAGGCAGGGCTTCAAACCGCCCTCCCAATAAGGCAGAGGTGGAGTTTTTCACCCCCTATCTTCACAGGGAGCTTGAAATTCTCAGTCCGGAATATGTTGTGACGCTGGGGAACTTTGCCCTTAAGGCTGTTACAGGAGACAAAAAGGCTGTTATAGGTGATGTTCACGGAAGAGAAATCAGTCGGGGAGCCTATACCCTTTTCCCCCTTTATCACCCTGCTTCAATTATTTATAACAGAAGCCTTAAGGAAACATACATAAGAGACGTAGAAAAATTAAAGGAATTATTGTCAGAAAAGGGGCGTTGATATATGGAAAAAACTATAGACAGATTGATGGAAAGCTATAATAAATGCGGAGTTACGGCAAGAATAGACTCAAGCCTTCAGCCAAACAGAGAAACTATCGTAAATATAATAGAGCTTTTAAGAAAGCTTATTTTTCCAGGTTTTTTTGAACAGAAAAAGCTGAGAAAGGACTTCGTAAAATATTATATAGGGGAAATTTTGGAAGAGGTTAAATATAATCTTGAAAAACAGATGAAAAAAGCCTTTATATGTACAGGAGAAAGCAGCTGTGACAATGAAGAGCTTGACGAAAAGGTAAACAAAATAAGCGATGAGTTTTTCGAAAGACTTCCCAAAATAAGAGATCTTTTGGAGCTTGATGTTTACGCCGCCTATGCAGGCGACCCGGCGGCCTACAGTCTTGACGAAATTATATATTCCTATCCGGGGCTTTATGCCATTATGGTGGCCAGAATCGCCCACGAGCTTTATCTTCTGAATGTTCCCCTTGTTCCCAGAATTATGACGGAACACGCCCACAGCATAACGGGAATAGACATTCACCCCGGAGCCACAATAGGAAAGCACTTCTTCATTGACCACGGCACAGGCATTGTTATAGGTGAAACAACCGTAATAGGCGACCATGTAAAGATTTATCAGGGCGTAACCTTGGGCGGCCTTTCAACCTCGGGGGGCCAGAGCCTTAAAGGCGTTCGCCGTCACCCCACAATAGAGGACAACGTAACAATATATTCGGGAGCGTCTATTTTAGGCGGCGAAACGGTAATCGGCGAAGGCAGTGTTATAGGGGGCAACGCCTTCATAGTGGCTTCAGTTAAGCCCAACACGAGAGTAACAATCAAAAACCCTGAGCTCAGATATCAAAATATGGATAAATCCATACAAACGGAAGAGCTTGAGCAGGACGAAGCATGGTTTTACGTGATTTAAGGACTGATTATGTATAAAAAGCTTATAAGCAGATTAAAATCCGAAAATATAATTTTCGACAGGGGAATAACCGAAAGTGAATTTATTCGTATAGAGAATATCTATAACATAACCTTTCCGGAAGAGCTTAAGGAATTTTATTCCTGCGGCCTGCCTGTGTCAAAGGGCTTTTACAACTGGCGAAACTTTGAAGTTGGCAATATTAACAAAATAAGGAAAATAATCAGGCAGTTCAAGGCTGATATAACCGAAGCCGCCGGAGAAGTTGAATGGCAGAGCAAATGGGGCAGAGAGCCTGATTCGGCAAAGGAAAGAAGGGCCGTTATAACAGAGATGGCTGAAAATGCTCCCGAATTAATTCCCGTATACGGAAGCCGGGCAGCGGCAGAAGTAAATATAAAAAACACCCCTGTTTTTTCCGTTGTAGGAACGGATGTAATTTATTACGGAAAAAACATAGCAGATTATTTTGAACGTGAATTTTTAGGCAAAAATAAAAGCTTTTTGCTAAGCGAATTTTCCTATGTCAGGTTTTGGTCTGATTTGGTATAGCTAAAAGGGCTTACAGGAGAAAAATATGATAAGAAAAGCTGAAAAAAGAGATGTTGAAGGGGTTTGGCAGGGCTACAGGGATGTTCTTTCCCGTGAAGAGAAAAACGGCAAAGCCTGCAACTGGTCGGAGGGTTTATACCCCACAAGAAACACGGCCGAAAAAGGCCTTGAAGAGGGAACGCTGTATGTTTTGGAAGAAGAAGGCGAAATCTGCGCAAGCCTTATAATAAACAGTTTCCAACCGGAATTTTACAAAAATATTAACTGGCTTTTTCTCGCCGAAGAAGATGAAACCGCCGTTATACATACGCTGTGTGTTTCTCCCGAAAAATCGGGGAGAGGCCTGGGCCGCCGGTGTGTAATCTTTGCCGAGGGCTTGGCTAAAGAAAAGGGCTGTAAGGTCATACGCTTTGACACATGGGCGGAAAACAAGCCTGCTCAGGGCTTATATGAGGGCTTAGGCTACAGATATGCAGGAAGACAGCAGGTTTTGTTCGAGGGGGTTATTCCCGAAGAGCTTAAATTTTATGAAAAATCAATTTAAAATATCCCCGGAAAGTGCCGTGAATAAGCACTTTTCGGGGATTTTTTCAATATATTTTGTTTATATTTATAAGGTTTGAAAGAAGCATCCAGTTTTGAAGGAAGGGGCGCATTATATTCCAGTAGCTCAAGCCGGCAAGATTGTATTCCATGGCAAGCCTGACCTTGGCGTCAATGCTTCCTGCGTCTTCAAACCATACCTCATGGCGGCGGCCGTCACGGCTGTAGTTATAATAGGGGCTTTCCGCCGTGGGGTCAAACATAATTTCCGCATTGTTTTCGAAGGCTCTTTCAACGGCTTCCACATTCGAAATCGATTCGGCACGGGATTCCCCTCTCACATAGGGCAGAGTCCAGTCGTAGCCGTAATTGGGCATTCCCATATAAATTTTCGAGGGTCTTATCTCCGAAACGGCATATTCCACAACCTCTCTTACCTTATTTAAAGGCGCAACCGCCATAGGAGGGCCATACGTATAAGGCCCCACAGGCTATAAGCCTTTTTCACTATATGGCAGAATTTTCGGGTATATTTTTATTTCAAAATAAGCCGGGCGACCCCTTGTTCCCCTTTCCGTTTTTGTATATATTATTTTTTCGACAATTTCTTTCAGAAACAGATTTTTAAGCTTAGGTTTCCTAATGCTTAAATAACACTCTTCAAGACTTAAACCTCCACCTTTTTTCGGGGATTTTTTAAATTTAGCCTATAACCCTTAAGCACAGGCTTCAGGCTTTCAGCCACTGCCTTTTCCGCAAGGTCTGTTTTTACGGCTGTATTTTTACATCCCGGTCTTGAGCATTTCAAAAAATCTCCTGTTCCCGTGGAAATCCTCGTCATTGCGGTGCCGCATATTCCGCAGTACATAAGGCCGGCCAATGGGTTTTTAAGCTCTCTGTTTGCGGAAAGGGGCGGCGTATACCTTGACTTCATAATTTCTGCGGCTCTGTTAAAAATGTCTTCGTTTATTATAGAAGGATGAATGCCCTAGGTTAAAATATATTCCTGTTGTTTGTGGCGGAGCTTTGTTATTATTAAGTTTTAGGAGGTTTTTATTACTTTTCGGCTCTGCCATTTTATTTTTCCCGTGTAAACGGGGTTTGTCAGAATATCCTTAACGGAGCTTCTGCTCCACCGGGCGGCAGAGGGCGGTTTAATGCCTGCTTTGTCAAGGCTTTCCGCTACTTTTTTAAGACTTAAATTTTTTGACCGGTCGGTGTAAAGAGAAAAAATAAGCCCTACGGTTTCGGCGTTTTCGTCGGGCCTAAGAGTATAGCCCTTTGCGTTTTCAAGCTTCACCTTTGTATATCCGAAAGGGGCGGCGGCGCCTATATATTTTCCCTCATAAACAGAAGCAAGGCGCCCTCTCTGTATGCGGCGGTTTATCGTTTTATATTCTCTTCGGCTCATAAACAGGCCGAATTCAAAATATTCCTCGTCAAATTCGTTTGAGGGGTCGTAGGTTTTGGCCGGAGTTATTATAAGAGTGTTTGAAAGGCCGAAGGCCTCGGAGACAATACCCTGGTCCTTAGTGTTTCCTCTTGCAAGTCTTTCAACCTCCATAACCAAAACTCCCTTATATTCACCTTTTTCAACGGCCCTTAAAAGCCTTTGCATCTCCGGCCTAGCTTCTATTGTTTCGCCGCTGGCCACCTCTCTGTAAATATGACTGATGTTATAATTTCTTTCTTCCGCAACCTTCAAAAGTGCCTTTTCGTGCCTTTTAAGTGTCTCCTCATCTCCGAAGCGTTCAAGCTCCCTGTCTTTTCTGCTTTTTCTCAAATAAAGAGCATACATTAAATCACCTCTTCGTAAAAATATGAATAAGGCTTAAAAAATAGTAGGGTGATTTTGTGAAAGCGTATGAAATAAGGCTTAAAACGGTTAATGCACAGGTAGAAGTTTATGACGATTTTGTTGTTTCAAAGGAAGAAACAAGGGAAATTCTTGAAAGGCTTTCGGAGATTATTTTAGGCACTCCTTTAAAAACGGCAGAAAAGTAAATTTAATATTTGATATAATTAGGCCATTAAATAATAAAAGGGAGTGATTTTATATGTTCAGTGTTATAAAAAGATTTAAAGGTCAGGATGCTCATTCACGAATGATGTATCTGGCCGATTATACAAGTGACGTCGAAAATCTGCCTACAAACGAAAACAGGGGAAAGCAGGGAGAAAATGACCTGTCGGTTAACGCAAAATGCAGTGTGGGCAGTCTTTGCAGTGTTGTTGAAGACGGCAGTGTCTGGATTTTGAATAACCAAAACGAATGGATTCAGCAGTCAGGCTCCTCCTCGTCTTATACCGGCTCGGAAGCCACATCGGCCGAGGTTTTGGCCCTTTTCGGCTGGAGTGAAGAGGAATAACACTTAAACCCTGCGGGGCCATACGTGTAACCCCATTCATATGTCATTATAAGCTCCACATTTGAAGAAGCCCCCAAGGCGTAGTAGTTGTGGCCTTCATAAAGAAGCCCCGGCTGATTTCCCGATGTTTTGGGGGCCAAGGCTACAAAGAGGAAAAAGCCTTCTTCGTTAAGGCGCTTTTTTAAATTTGAAATAAGGGCGGCATAGGCTTCGGCGTCTTCGGGATATATAAACTCAAAATCCATATCCAAGCCTATATAGCCCTTTTCTTTCATATTTTGAATTACGTTTTCCGTAAAAGCCGCCTGAGTGGAGGGTGTGTTTATAAGCCTTGAGGCCAGCTCGTTTGAAAAGGAGCCGTTTTCCGTAAGGGCGGAAACAAGCATAATTGCCCCTGCGCCGTATTTCTTCGCTTCGGCAATAAGCCCGGTGTCGTCGATTTTTAAAAGCTCACCCTCGGGAGTAAAGCCGTAGGAAAAAATTGTCAGATAGGTAAGATAAGGCAGAGTCTGCCTTAAAAGGCTTCTGTCAATGTTGGGATAGGCATATCCGTTTACCGACATGTTTTTTACAGGCTTATCTTCAAAAGAAATTACAAGCCTCTGCCCCGGATATATAAGGTCCGGGTTTGTTATCTGGGGATTGTTTTGAAGAAGTTTCCAAAATGATATGCCCTTCTTTTCCGCTATGGCCGCCAGTGTTTCTCCCTGCTTTATATAATAAACCTCGGAGGGGTTTAAAACAAGAAGATTCTGCCCCACTGAAAGCTCATCGGGGTTTGAAAGCTGGTTATACAGTGCCAGACTGTAAGGAGTCGTTCGGCAGGCTTTGGCGATTTTGGTAAGGGTGTCGCCCTTTTTTACTCTGTAAATCTGCATAAATATCACCTCTTAAGAAGAATATGCAAAAAAGCCGGTCTGTGTTACTGCCGGCGCAGATAAGTATCGGGAACTGCCCCGGTAAACACAACATCAGCAAGCATATATTTCCTCGTTATTTCAAAGGGCCTGCTGCAGAGGGGGCTTATTATTTTAACATTTGTCTTTATGTTTAAATATACCTTGTAGTTTACGCTGTTTATGCCGCTGTCGGCTAAGTCTGTTTCATAGTCTGCCATCACCGCCCCCATAGGCACCAGACGCACGTTTATTTTGGGGCCGCAGTTCGAAAGTATTTTAAAGCCTGTTATAAGCCCCAAAGACAAAGTTATTTTTTCAGCCGTTCCTCCGGTTAAGGCGCTTGAGAGCTCTGCGGCTGTTTCGGCGCATATTTCATTTACAAGAAGAGAATTTATTATTATCGAAGAAATACCGTTTTCATTTTCTGTTATGCTGTAAAAATCGCTGTAGGCTATGTTTTTATCCGAAATTATTTTCGCTGTTATTTCATCGATTTTTTGATTTATATAATCGGAAGAATATACAAGGGCCGCTTCCTCCGCCGCAGGAACAACACGGCTGTCGATAAGCTTAAGAACCCCTGCGGCAGTCAAAAAGGGAATTAATGCTCATATAACAGCCTTGAGTCTGTGTTTTTTCAGAAATATTTTTATTCAAAAACCCTCCTTCGGGGCCAAATTTTTATGTTTTGACGGTCTGATCTGCGTTTTAAGCCCCCTTTTATGAATTTATCAATGATTTCTCAAAAAAATTATTGTATTTTTTATCTAATCTGTTATAATATTATGTATGGAAGCGGCTCATTTATCACTTTCTTTATTTTGTGTAACTCAACAGTTATGAGGGCTTCCTATATAGGGAGGTTAAATGTTATGAGTGAAAATAATAACGGTTCAATACATAACCCCACAGGGAACAATTCTTCTCAAAACGGTATTGACAACAGAATAGATTATAATATATCGGCGTCCAGCCTTACAAAAAGTCTTTTCAGCGAAGACAGAGAGCCTGTAATAACAGAGCATCACAGAAGCCATGAGCAGGAGCCTGTTCCGCACAGAGACGAAAACAGGCCGAGAGCCCACAGAACGCCGGCAGATGACGACGATATGCCCAATAAAAGGCTTACTCCTAGAAAGGAAAGAGAAGCCCACACCGAAGGCGCCGGTTCAAATGACCCGGCCGAGAGAAAAACGGTTTCAGCGAGTCAGCCTTCGGAACAGGCTCACCGCCGCACGGAAAGCCACGGGGCGGCCGTTTCTCAAAATGCGGCTGTTTCTGCCGGTGTAAGCCGAAGAGAGCCGAAACCGAAGGAGACAAAGCCTGCGGCTAAAAACGAAAAAAAGGCGTCTCCCAAGTCAAAAGGCGGCAAAAAAAGAGTGGGAGAAATGAATTTTTTCGAAAGAATTCTCTGGACGTTTAAATGGATTATCAGAATTGTTTTGGTTGTGTTTTTCGGGGCAATATTCGCCTGTGTGGGGGCAGGCTTAGGGGTTTATATAGGTATTATAAGAAATGCCCCGGCGCTGGAGCTTGTTTCAATCGAGCCCGATTCATATACCTCTTTTGTGTATGATATGAACGGTACACAGGTGGACGAATTCCACGGAGAGGAAAACAGAATTTATGTTACCCTTGATGAAATTCCTCTTAATATGCAGCATGCCTTTATAGCTATAGAAGACGAAAGATTTTATACCCACAACGGCATCGACTTAAGGGGTATTATGAGAGCGGCTTATTCCATATTTTCGGGAAATGAGATTCAGGGTGCATCTACCATAACACAGCAGCTCATAAAAAACAACGTTACAAAGGTTATGAGAAACGATGTTGAATCTAAAGTTCAGGAGCAGTATCTGGCTATAAAATATGAATCCATGCTTGCAGAGGAGCTTGGCTCAAAGGAGGCCGCAAAGGATTATATTTTGGAGCTTTATCTTAACACGATATATTTAAACCACGGCTACAACGGTGTTCAGGTTGCGGCCCAGGGCTATTACAATAAAGACGTTTCAGAATTTGACCTTGCGGAATGTGCCGTTATTGCGGCGATTACAAACAATCCCTCACTTTATTCCCCCAGAAACAACCCGGAGGAAAACAAGGTGAGACAGTCGGAAATACTTAGAAAAATGCTGGAACAGGGCTATATTACAACCGACGAATATAACCAGGCAATAGACGAATACGTATATTCCTACATTTCGTCGTCTACAGGCTCCAGCGAAAGCACTGATCCCTTTATTCACACCTATTTCATAGACGGACTTTTCGATCAGCTCTCAGGAGATCTGCAGGATAAATATAACATAAGCGAAGCTCAGGCCAACTACCTTATTTATAACGGGGGTCTGCAGATTTATTCTACGTGGGACACAAGCATACAGTCGATTCTTGACGAAACATTTTCAGATGATTCCCTTTTCCCAAATGCTTCCTATTGTCTGCGTGTTACCTACACTGTTTCAGTTGAAGACAGCGAAACGGGAAAACAGGAACACTCGGAATATAACCAGTATGTAAAGAGTACGGAAGCCGCCGACGAATATGTTGTAAACAAGAGAGCCGACGTAGAAAGCGGCTTAAGCAGTACGGAAAGCATAATTGCCGAAAAATCCACCTACACCGTTGAGCCCCAGGCGGCTATGGTAATAGAGGACTATCACACAGGCTATGTTAAGGCCCTTATAGGCGGCAGAGGCGAAAAAACAGTAAGCCGAGGCTTTAACAGAGCTACAAACTCGGCCAGACAGCCCGGTTCCGTTTTTAAGGTTTTGGCGGCCTTTGCCCCCGGTATTGACACCGGTATTTTAACCGCCGCAAGCCCCATTGAGGACTCGCCCTTTAAATCGGCTGACGGCTATTCCCCCTCAAACTGGTGGGGAGAAAGCTACAGAGGTATGGCCAACCCAAGACTGGGTATTCAAAATTCTATGAATATAATTGCAGTTAAGGCTATGGATATGGTAGGAGTTGACACCTGTTATGACTATCTTATGAATTTCGGCTTTACAACCCTTGAAGACGACAACCACCTTGCTACGGCTTTGGGCGGCTTAACCTACGGCGTAACACAGCTTGAGGTTACTGCGGCCTACGGCACAATAGGAAACGGCGGTGTTTATAAAAAACCCACACTCTACACAAAGGTTTTGGACCATAACGGAAACGAGCTTTTAAACTATGACACAGACTTTGAAGACAGAGAGGTTCTTTCCTCCGGTGCGGCTTTTGTTCTTATAGATATGATGAAGGACGTTATAACAAAGGGTACAGGTACACAGGCGGCTTTCAGAAACATAAGCATGCCCCTTGCCGGCAAAACCGGAACAACACAGAACTCGAAGGACTTAACCTTTGTAGGCATAACCCCATATTATTCCGCCGGAATTTGGCTGGGCTATGACGAATATGACAGCACGGTTAAAAATATGGAGGGCTTAAGCCAGTCGGCCCATATGGTTGTTTGGAGAACCTGTATGGAGAAGGTTCATCAAAGCCTTGAATATAAAGATTTTGAAATGCCTTCGGACGTTAAACAGGTTTATGTATGCTCCTACAGCGGTATGCTGCCTAACAGCGGCTGTTCGGGCCATTATGAATATTTTGTTGAGGGAACCGAGCCCACCGAAAACTGTAAGGGTCACTCCGCAAGGCTTTATTTGGACAGCAAGTATACCACAAGCGGCTATGACTATAGCTCATATTATACAGGCACGGACACAGCTTCACAGGCAGAAACGGAAGCACCGGCAAGCGATCAGTCAGCCGCCGGCGAAGTAAACCTTAACCCCTCCGATGAAACAATTCAGGACGCATATGACGCCGAATTTGGAGATTTGAACACAGATACCGGCGGAAGCACAGACAGCGGAAGCTATGAAGCGCCTGCCGTTGAAACACCTGCCGAAGCCCCGGCAGACACGGCGGCTGAAGCTCCTGCGGCGGAGGCCCCGGCCGAGGTGCAGCAGGAATATTATGACGAGCCTGTACACTGATATTTAATGTAATTTCGGTTCCGCCGGAATAAAATAAAGGGGATTTAATCAATGGGAGGCAGAATTTTCGGAGCTGAATCTGCGGGAAAAACCGTAAAAATTATTGCTTATGCGGCGGTTATATGCTTTATTACCGCTGCTGCGGCACTGACTGCATATTTTGCTTTAAAGGGCGGAGGAAAAGCCGGCGGATATTGTACTTTATCTGTGGGAAACGCCCATATAGCAGCCGTAAAAGAAAACGGCGGAGCTGTGGCCGCAGGAAGCAGCCGGCATGACAGAGGCCAGTGTGACGTAGGCGGCTGGAGCGATATAGTTTCTGTTTCGGCCGGAAATTGGCATACCATAGGGCTTAAAACCGACGGTACTGTTGTGGCCGCAGGTGACCAGGAAAAAGGCCGGTGTGACGGAGGCGGCTGGAGCGGCATAGTGTCTGTTTC
>JAJQCI010000038.1:14578-14842 GCA_021202835.1 Clostridiales bacterium
TGCTTGCTGCGTCAATGAAATCGGCCAGTGTGACGTACGCTGCTGGAGTAACATATCAGCCGTTTCGGCAGGAGTCAGCCACACTGTAGGGCTTAAAGCCGACGGTACCGTTGTGGCTGTTGGTGACAATGAATTCGGTCAGTGTAACGTAAGCGGCTGGAGTGATATTATAGTCGTTTCGGCAGGCGGCAGCCACACGGTGGGGCTTAAGGCCGACGGAACTGTTGCAGCCGCAGGCTGGGATGAGTGCGGACAGTGTAATGT
>JAJQCI010000233.1 GCA_021202835.1 Clostridiales bacterium
GTGCAGTGGTATACGAAAAAAATTTACTGCCGAAAATTTTTTCGTTTCATTGCGGCTTTTTTATAATTTTAAAAATTAAGGAGGGAAATTAATTTATGTTCATTTTTAAGCTAAACGGGCTTAAGAGAGCGGTTTCTCTTGTTTTGTCCGTTTTAATGGTGCTTTCCGCTTTTAATGCAGTGGTATATGCCGATGAAACAATTACCTACGGCAAGTGGACTATTGTCAACATTGGCGATAAATCAAGCGGCAGCGGAACGGCTACTATGGAGGTTGAAGAAGGCAATGTTATTACCTATGTCAGCCCCAGTTCGGTGTTGGAAACTTACGGAACGAACGGCGATTACTACTGTGTTCATTCCACAGGTTCAAACGGATCTGCTTCAAACGGAATTGTTACAACATCCGGCAAGGGCTATGCTTATTATAAGCCTACAACAGCCGGAACACTTACACTGCGTGTGAGAAATGCAGACAGTGCCAGAACATTGGTTGTCAGCAAAACATCCGAATCGGGTACAAGCTCGGCAATATGCAGCTTTATAGGCGACGGCAGCGACCTCAGCGAAACCGTAACAGGCAACGGCTATACGGCAAGCTTTGCAAGCAGTATGTTTACAATAGACGTTGAGGTTGAAACCGAAGACATCGAAAACGGCTGCACATATTATGTTTGTATGACAGGCTCAAAGATGGGCTTGTATGACCCGTCATTTGTTCCCTATGTAACAGTAAGCGGAACAATTTCCGGCGAAGCCTTAGACGAATATAATATAAGGTTTACAAACAAGACAACAGGCGATGCTAAAGACGCTACAGTCAGCGGAAATACCTATTCTATAGTTTTAAAGCCCGGCTATGACTATACCGCCGGTCTTTACGGAAGCTATGCTACGGCATACGCTGTAAGCACAGCCACAAAGACTGTTTCCGTTGCTTCATCGACCTCAAACACACAGACGGCCGATCTTACTATAGAGAAAAGCGTTTCCTACTATGCGTCGGGCAGCATATCCGGTTTTGCAAGCGGCTATGATGTAAGCGACTTAGGCCTTGTTTTCACGCCCGGCGACACAACAAGCTTTGAAACCGTTAACGCCGAAATAGACAAGACGGCTTTAACCTATTCTGCTCAGCTTGCGGCAAACGAAACATACACAGTTTCTTTGTCAGGCGCATATGACTATGAGTTAAGCGGAACCTATACGGTTTCAAACGACACAGCCGAGGGCGTAACGCTTGACATTACTCTTGCAGCTGTTCCTACATATGCTGTAAGCGGCAGCTTCTTAGGCCTTACACAGGTTAGGGGAGAATATGAAACTCTTTCCGTTACACCTTCAGCAATTACATTTACAAATGTAGACGACAAATATACATACAGCGGCACGGCGGCAGACGCAGCCTACAGTGTATATTTGAGAGACGGCTCTTACCTTGCTTCCATAACAAGCGACAGCTATTCAACATCTACTCACGTTGTTGTTGACGGCGGCGCCGTTTCGAGAAATCTTCTCTTAAAGGATGAAACAACAAAGTCGGTTGAATATGCAGAAACTCTCTATGTAGGCAGCGACAAGGCATATAAGACTGTTCAGTCTGCTGTTGACGCAGTTACAAATATGACAAGAACCGACGGTCAGAGAGTTACTATTATGCTCGACCCCGGCACATACCGTGAGCAGGTTGTTGTAAATACCCCCAATATAACATTTAAGGGCACAGGCTCATCAAGAGACAAAACAACAATAACATGGTATTACGGTATAGGCTATAAATATTACAGCTGTGTAGACAGCTATTATAACCCCTATGCGGATTATGACAAATTCGAAAAGGGCGACGCAGTAAGCTATTGGGGCTCGGCTGTTATTACAAACAGAACGGCCGCAGGCTTCAAGGCCGAAAACATTACGTTTGAAAACTCATTTAACAAATATATGACAGATGAAGAAATTTCAGACGGTGTTGAAGTAAACGGCCTTCAGTCTATAACAACAGTCAGAAAAGAAACCACAAATGTAGACACAAGAGCGGCTACCGAAAGAGCAGCGGCTTATGTAAACTATGCAGATCAGGTTGAATTTTATAACTGTGCTTTCATAGGCAGCCAGGATACACTCTATACCTGTAACTATGCTTATGATTCATATTACAGAAACTGTTATATCGAAGGTCAGACAGACTTTATCTACGGCAACGGCGATGTTATCTTCGACGGCTGTGAGCTTAATCTCTGCGGCTATGACGGAACAGAAGCATCGGCTTATATTACCGCAAATTCCTGCTCGGAGAAATATCCTGCAGATTACGGCTATATTTTCAGAAGCTGCTACATTTTATATAACAGCGAAAGAGACACAGCCGCAAGCTATTTCGGAAGAATGTGGGGCGACAGCGCCAAGGTTGCTTTTGTAAACACACAGCTTCAGGAAAGTGATATGATTCTCAGTGCCGGCTGGACGGATATGTCTGTTTCGGCCACATCTTCACTTGTAACATTAAGAGAATTTAACACAACATACGACGGCACGGAAGTTGACACATCAGGCAGAGTAAACGGCACAGGCTATGAATATGACAGCAGTGCATATTCTGTTGAAAACGTGTTTATTAACAACGGCTGGACGCCTTCATATTATGAGACTGATTCAACAACGGCTCCTGCTTTCTCAACAGCGCCTACTCTTTCATCAAACGGCGACTTAAACAAGCCCAATCCCGGTGAAACAGTTACCGTAAGCTATGAAATTGACCAAAACGGCGATGCTTCAAGAATTTCATGGTACGGTGTTTCTTATGAAGGCACTGACATTACAGCGGAATCGCTTGATACACTTTTAAGCACTGCCACACTCCTTTATACATCATCGGCAGTCAGCTCAAACAGCTATCAGATTTCCACAGCCTGCACAGGGCTTTATCTTCTTGCAGTTGTTACTCCCATAACAAACTATGGCTTAGAGGGCGGCCCCGGCTATGTTCTGGTTTATGAAAATACTGTAAGTGACACATGGTCAGACCCTGATAATCCGGGCAGTATTGCTCCCGGTTCGGGAATTAACATCTACCTTGCCGGTGACTCAACCGTTAAAGACTACTCTGCAAAGGGTATGTATAACAATGGCGCTATTCTTTCAGCCGGTTCATGGGGCGAATTCCTTCAGGAATTCTTCGATGAAGACTATGTTCAGGTTAACAACTATGCCCAGGGCGGAAGAGCCTGCCGTTCATTCCTTAATGAAGGCAAGCTTGATTCCATAATGGAGAACATTAAGGCCGGCGACTATCTCCTTATGCAGTTCGGTCACAATGACAGCGCAAACGGAGCAAGCTATTATGAAGACAGATTTGTTCCTCTTTACACACAGGACAGTCTTCCCACATCAAGCGACAGAAGCAGCGGCTTCCCCACAATCAAGCCTACGGAGGATATGAAGTCCTCTGACGGAACCTACGCTTGGAACTGCGGTGCTACATATAAGGGCTTCTTACAGGAATATATTGACAGAGCACTTGAAAAAGGCGCTATTCCCGTTATTGTTTCTCCTGTTGCAAGAATGTATTATAACTCGGACGGAACTATAAAAACTCACCATGACGCAGGCACAGACTATGCCCTTACTGCCGACTATTACACAACAAACAATGCTTATGTAACAGCCTGTGAAGAGCTTTATCAGGAAAATATCGATGCAGGAAATACAATTTACTATATCGATGCATTCCAGTATACAGTTGACTTATTTGAAACGGCTTATTCAGACTGCGGCAGCAATGTTTACGGTGCAGCAATCATGGACTATGATTTCTCCACAAGCAAGATTGACTCAACCCACAGCAACAAGACCGGCGGTATGATTCAGGCAGGCATAATTGCTAAGTGGATGCAGGATGCCGACATAAGCCTTTCAGACTATGTTGAACAGCCTGTAACCGTTTACGGCGAGGAAACAAGCGGAGATTACATCTTTACAATAGCAGACAAGGTATTTACCGCAAAGGACAAAAACCTTGTTGAATATCCCTACTGGTCAAATATCGGTCAGGAGATTTTCGACTCAATCGGCGGCGCTTCTTCTGTAGTATATGTTGACCTTGACTTCAGTTCGGAAGACTCACTTGCGCTTTACGAAACAAACGCAGACACAACATTTACAGACGGAGTTTATTCCGGAAGATATACAAACGACAGCTCACAGACATTCGACGTAAGCGTATATCAAAACGGTATTCAGTATTTCAGCAGCACGGCAGGCTACGGCACAAAGATGACGGCAGGAAAGCCCGTATTCTCATTCGTGGCAGACGGCGCAGGAGTTTATACTGTAACAGCTTCGGCTTCAACAGGTGACGGTACTCTTAATATGTATTCCGATTCCGGCTGCACAACAAACCTTGCAGAAGCAGCCGACACTGAAACCCTTACATATACAAAGACAGACGACACGGCTGAGACAATTTATGTTGCCGCTTCTGTATCTAACAATCTGTATGTTAAGTCATTTACGATCAGTTCAGAAAAAATACCCGTTGAGGAGCCCGACGCTGTAACCCTCAGTTTTAATACCGACGAAGCGCTTGCGCTTTATGAAACAAACGCAGCTTCAACGTTTACAGACGGCGAATACAGCGGCGTATATACCAACAGCAGCGGACAGGAGTTCGAAGCAACAGTATATTCAAGCGGTATTCAGTATTATAGCAGCCAGATAAAATACGGCACAAAGGCAACGGCAGGAAAGGTAATATTCTCATTTACGGCGGATAAGGCGGCGGTATACACCGTTTCCACAGCTATAGGAACAGGCAGCGGAAATGTTAACTTATATTCCGACTCGGCCTGTACAACGGCAGTTGCCACGGCAGCGGCAGGAAGTGACATTACCTATACCAAGACATCAAGCGAAGCAGAAACACTTTACTTTGCTTCTTCCGACGTAAATAATCTTTACTTAACGGAAATAAGCATATCCTATGTTGAGACAAGTGACGAACCCGGTACGGATGTCAACAGCGTAACTCTTGACTTTAACACCGACGAAGCTCTGGCGCTTTATGAAACAAACGCAGATTCTACGTTTACAAACGGCGAATACAGCGGTGTGTATACCAACAGCGACGGACAGGAATTCGAAACGACTGTATATTCAAGCGGTATTAAGTATTTCAGCAGCAATAAATATTACGGAACATTTGCAACAGTAGGAAAGCCCATATTCTCATTTGTGGCAGACGGAAAGGCTATGTATACTGTAACAGCAAGCGGAAATACCGGCAGCGGTACCTTAAATCTCTACACAGATGCAGAGTGTGCAAACAGTGTTGCCTCCGGTGATGCTCCCGGTTCGGCAGTATATAAGAAGCAGGATGATACGACGGAAACACTTTATGTAGCTGCGTCGGTATCAAGCAATATGTATGTGACGAACTTTACAATTGCTAAGGAAGACCTTCCCGATGAAACAAAGACAACATACACAGGTGCGATAACAGGTATTGAAACTGACGACGCAAATGTTGAGCTTACACTTACCTGTTCAACGGAAAAGGTTACTGTTTCTGCTTCTGATTATGTAAGCACGGGTATAGAGCTTATTGATGGTGAAACATATGAAATTATTGCCACAGGCGACTATGGTGTTTACACGGGCTCGATAACAGCCGACGGCAGCGGAACCGCAAATATTGTTCTTTCCAGAATAGAATTTGACTTCCCTCTTGACTTGTCAACAAACTTTAATCTTTACAATACATATCTCAGCACTGTGGGCTATGGCGGAAGTTCTGACATAACAGACCACTACAGCGGAATTACAGTCCACCCGACCGGTATGAATATGTATACGGATTACTACGGGGCAAAGACAAATTCATACAGCATTATTTCATTTGATGCCGATGTTACAGGCAAAATAACTGTTGCAGTGGGAGTTACAGCAAGCAACAGCGACACACTTCAGCTTCTTGTTAACGGCGAAGCTGCAACAGATGCTTTAGCTGCGGCTGCTAAAGCAACTACAACCCTGACAGCCTATGTTACAGCCGGCGACACGGTTACTCTTTATACACCTACAAGGTCAAATCTTTACTATAAGACTATAGACGTTGAGTATGCGGCAAAGACCGTAAAGACTATAGGCGGAATAAGATATATTATTTTCGGCGTTGATGAAGATCAGGCGGCGAACAGTTCAAGCTTCAATATAAGGAACAGCAGCGAAGGAAACGTAACCGATGAAGAAACTTCTTCGGCGGCTTCATTCGACACTGTATACGGAAGCGTTCAGTTCGACGATGAAAACAAGACACAAATGACAGCTCAGGAGATTTTAGGCGAAGGCGCAAAGTATGTTGTTGCTTTCAGACTGAGCGACGATGACGCCGGAATTTCCGACGATGTTATTCTTGACGGCTTAGACATAAGCTTTAATAATTAAGGAGGCTTTATTATGAAAAAAGAATATTTAAAACCTGAAATCGGGGTAATAAAGCTGGCCTCCGAAAGTATAGCCGAAGGCGGCATCACAGCTTCAGCCACAGCTGTACAAACAAAAATACCCACATTAAGCTTTTCAAGCAACACTGTAACATATTAACAGCTTATCAATATCACGGCGGCCCAAGTCCTTCGTGATGACGTAAAAAAGCCCCTCGCCGGAATCAAAGGCGAGGGGCTTTTGAAATGTAAAATTTTAAATTTTATGAATTGAGGGCTTTTACGATTCCGTCAAAGACATCGAAATAGTTTTCGAATGTTTTTCTGCAGCAGAGAGGGTCTTTTATTACAATTCCGTCGGCTCTTAAGCCTGTAACGGCGAAGGACATAGCCACTCTGTGGTCGTTATAGGTTTCTATTTCCGCCGGCTTAGGCTCGGAGGGGGTTATTCTAACGCCGTCCTCAAGCTCTTCCGCTGAAACGCCCATTGCCCTAAGGTTGTTTATAATGGCGGCGATTCTGTTGCACTCCTGCTCTCTTATGTGGCCTATGCCTTTTATTGTGACTTCACTGTCACAATAGGGAGCTATGGCGGCAAGGGTCAGAGCCTGATCCGAAAAGCCGCTTAAATCGGCTTCAGTGCCCTTAAGACGGCCGCCCTCCGGGCCTGTTACGGCTATGCCGGCTTCGGTTTCGAAAACGGAACATCCCATTTTTTCAAGAACCTTCAAAAAGCCGGTGTCTCCCTGCATGGAGTCAAAAAATACGTTTTTGACGGCAACGGTGATTCCCAAAACCGCCGCCATAGCGTAGAAATAGCAGGCGGCTGAAACGTCGGCCTCCACTCTGTAGAATCTTCCGCCGTATTTGCTGCCGCCGTCAACAACAAACAGCTTAGGCTCCGGCTTTTTAACCTCTGCGCCGAATTCCTTCATCATTTTTGTGGTTATGTTGATATAGTTCATGCCGTGGCTGCCCTTTACGTGAATTTTAACTCCTTCGCCGAAAAGCACGGAGGAAATCAGAAAGGCGCTTAAAAACTGGCTGCTTTTGTCTATATCTACCTCAACATCACCTGATTTGGGGGCCCTTCCCTTAATTGTAAAGGGGAAGAAACCCTCTTTTTCGTGATATTCTATTTCTGCCCCCAGGGCGGCTAAGCTGTCAAGGAGGGGTTTCATAGGTCTTTTTTTCATCTGCTCCGAAGAGTCAAGGTGAAAGGTTCCCTCGGAGAGGGCCAAAAAGGCGGTTAAAAACCTTGCCGCCGTTCCGGCGCTTCCCACATTGACAGAGGCCTCTTTAATGGGAAGCTTTCCGCCAAGACCCTTTATATAGGCCTGAGCTTCCCTTTCGTTAATTCGGGTTTCTATGCCAAGAGCGTTTATGCAGGCCATAAAATATCTTGAGTCGTCGCTGAAGAGAATTCCGTCTAAAAGGCTTTCTCCCTCTGCAAGGGCGGCAATGAGAAGAGCACGGTTTGTAATGCTTTTCGACCCGGGCACCTTTACGGTAAGGGAGCCCTTTTTGCCGTATATATTTTTTACTTCGTATTTATCCATAGTCTGTCAGCCTTCCGTTTTTAACTGATGGAAAACCTTCTTGCCCTTCTGAATGAGAATAATTCCGTCCTTTAAATCGTCGGCAGTAATAAGCTGGTCGAAGGATTCGGCTTTTTTGTCGTTAATTTTAACGCCGCCCTGCTGAATAAGGCGTCTGCCTTCGCTTCTTGTGGAAATAAGCTTAGCCTTTTCAAGAGCCTCTATAACAGTGATTCCCTTTTCAAGTTCGGCCTTGTCGATAAGGGTTGAAGGTGTGTTTTCGTTCTTCTTTGCGCCGCCGAAAAGGCTTCTTGCGGCGCTTTGAGCCTTTTTGGCTTCTTCTTCGCCGTGAACCGTCTTTGTAAGCTCATAAGCCAAAACCTCTTTGGCCTTGTTGATTTCGGCCCCCTCCAAGGCGCCTAAGCGTCTTACCTCGTCCATAGGGAGGAAGGTTAAAAGACCTAAACACTTTTCAACGTCGGCGTCGTCAACATTTCTCCAGTACTGGTAGAAGTCATAGGGGCTTGTCTTTGCCGGGTCAAGCCAAACGGCGCCGGCTACTGTCTTGCCCATTTTTACGCCCTGTGAGTTTGTGAGAAGCTTAAATGTCAGG
The DNA here is from genome assembly GCA_021202835.1 of Clostridiales bacterium. Taxonomy (GTDB): domain Bacteria; phylum Bacillota; class Clostridia; order Lachnospirales; family CAG-274; genus JAJQCI01. Next base: position 8,591 of record JAJQCI010000233.1, read on the forward strand.
CCGTAGGCGTCCTTTCCGTCACAGCGTCTTATAAGTTCAACGCCGCCTATGATGTTGCTCCACTGGTCGCTTCCGCCCAGCTGCATCTTACAGCCGTAGCGGCGGTTAAGCTCAAGGAAGTCATAGCTCTGCATAACCATATAGTTAAATTCAAGGAAGGTAAGGCCCTTTTCCATTCTTGTTTTATAGCAGTCTGCCGTGAGCATTCTGTTTACGGAAAAATGAACCCCTATATCCCTTATGAAATCGATGTAGTTAAGATTTGTGAGCCAGTCGGCATTGTTGACCATAAGAGCCTTTCCGTCTGAAAAGTCTATAAATTTAGAAAGCTGTTTCTTGAAGCATTCGCAGTTATGGTCGATCTGCTCGTCGGTCATCATCTTTCTCATATCGGTTCTGCCGCTGGGGTCGCCGATTCTTCCTGTTCCGCCGCCTACAAGGGCGATAGGCCTGTGGCCTGCCTTCTGCATATGGCTCATAGCCATAACCGTAAGGAAATGGCCGGCTGTAAGGCTGTCTGCCGTAGGGTCAAAGCCTATATAAAACGTAACCTTTTCCTTGCCCAAAAGCTCTCTGACCTCTTCTTCGTGTGTGCTGGCTTCTATAAAGCCTCTTTCCTTTAAAATGTCATAAACATTATCCATTTTTAAAACCTCCGCAGTAAAGTCGTTACAGTTCAGCTCTGCACTCAAGGCATGGCTTGACTGCTGCTGAAAATAAAAAAGGCACACCCGACCAAAGGACGAGCATACCCGTGTTACCACCTTAATTCACGGCTCTTTTAAATAAAAAGCCGCCTCAAACCCCCTTAACGCAGGGAAAACGCCCGGGCTCAAAGGCTGTAGCTCTCCATACACGGCAAAGACCTTTCACCGGCCGGCCTCTCTCTTAATACCTAAGCTGTATGGATTTGTGTCCCAATCACTGCCCGATAACTTATATCGAATATTTCCATTATCCTAACACATAAAAGCAGAAATGTCAATTAAAATTTTTAAAAATGCTGCTGCCCTGTGAAAAATCTTTTCTATGACATTTTCTTCAAAACACTTGACTTTTAGGAGGGAAAAATATAAAATTAAGGGCAGTTATATTAAACGCCGTCAAATTAATCATCGCTTCTTTGCAAAAGTGCCGAACTTTCAATTCAGCTTAAACCGGGGCGGATATTTAAGGTGTTTGGTATATGTTATACCAGTTGAAAAAATAAAGGAGAATTATAATGCGGACTAAGTATATTTTTGTTACGGGAGGCGTTGTTTCCGGCTTAGGCAAGGGCATAACGGCGGCTTCTTTGGGAAGGCTTCTTAAGGCCAGAGGCTTTAAGGTAACTATACAGAAATTTGACCCTTATATAAATATCGACCCGGGTACAATGAGCCCTTATCAGCACGGCGAGGTTTTCGTTACTGAGGACGGCGCCGAAACAGACCTTGATTTAGGCCATTATGAAAGATTTGTAGACGAAAATCTTTCCGTAAACAGTAATGTTACCACGGGAAAAATATACTGGTCGGTTTTAAATAAAGAGCGAAAGGGCGACTATTTGGGAGGCACTGTTCAGGTTATTCCCCATATTACAAATGAAATAAAAAACAGGGTTTACAGAGGGAAAAAGACAGGGGCCGATTTTGTAATAACCGAAATCGGCGGCACTGTCGGCGATATTGAAAGCGAACCCTTTTTGGAAGCCATAAGGCAGGTAAGCTATGAGGTCGGAAAGGAGAACGTTGTTTACATTCACGTTGCCCTTATACCCTATTTGTCAAAATCTCAGGAGCTTAAGACAAAGCCGGCTCAGCACTCCGTAAAACAGCTTCTTCAAATAGGTATTCAGCCCGACATAATAGTCTGCAGAACGGAACACCACATTTCAGACAATGAAAAAACAAAGCTTGCTCTTTTCTGCAACGTTCCGAAGGAATGTATAATCGAAAACATAGACTGTGACTCCATTTATCAGGTTCCTCTTCTTCTTGAGGAAGAAAATCTGGCCGAAATAGTATGCCGCAGGCTTAATGTTGAGGCCGGTGAGCCGGAGCTTGGAGACTGGTGCAGAGTTGTTGAAAAAGAAAAAAGCACAGAGGGCAGTGTTACCATAGCCCTTGTAGGAAAATATGTGGCTCTTCACGATGCCTATCTTTCTATTGTGGAATCTCTTCATCACGCAGGAATTCACACCGGTGTAAAGGTAAACATACGCTGGGTGCCCTCCGAAGAGCTTGAAAGCGGCGATTTGAGCCTTCTTGACGGAGCAGACGGCATACTTGTGCCCGGAGGGTTCGGCCAGAGAGGTGTTGAGGGAAAAATCGCTTCAATCACATATGCAAGGGAAAACAAGGTTCCTTTCTTCGGAATTTGTCTGGGTATGCAGTGCAGTGTTATAGAATATGCAAGAAACGTACTTAAATATGAGGACGCCGACACCTCGGAAAACTCTCCCGAATCAACCCATCCCGTAATCGATCTTATGCCCGAACAGAAGGACATTGAAGATATGGGAGGAACTATGCGTCTGGGAGCCTATCCCTGTAAGCTGACAGAGGGAACACATTCTTATGAGGCCTACGGTTCGGCCCTTATTTATGAGCGCCACCGCCACCGTTATGAATTTAACAACGAATTTAAAAAGAGCTTTGCCGAAAACGGCCTTGTTTTTGCCGGGCTTTCTCCCGATGAAAGGCTTGTTGAAATTGTTGAGCTTAAAAAAGAGGTTCACCCATGGTTTGTGGGGGTTCAGTTCCATCCTGAGTTTAAGTCACGCCCCAACAGACCCCATCCTCTTTTCAGAGATTTTATAGAAGCGGCAAAAAGTTTCAATAAAAATAAATAATATTTTTTCTTCAGAGGATTTTGAATGCTTGTATATCTGCGGTTCAAATCCTCTTTTTTTGCAGCAGTTAAGCTGTGTCCTTCTGACAGACTTATATGAAAGCAAATTTAGTATAAGTCTGTCAGTGGGGCACTCCGTCTGTGGGAGGCACACGGCTGAACTGTTGCCTTTTACGGTTTGAAGGGAAATCGGCGGTTTCTTAAATAAAATATTGATTTATTTTATGTTTGCGTATATAATAAGGCTTAAGGAGTTTAAGAATTAACAACAGGAGGGGAGACAAGCTATGGCTGATATATTATATGTTGTTATACCCTGTTATAAGGAAGAAGAGGTTCTTCCCGAAACGGCGAAAAGAATGAAATCAAAAATGGAAAGCCTTATTTCATGCGGCAGAATAAGCGAAAAAAGCCGTGTTATGTTTGTGAATGACGGTTCAACTGACAGAACATGGGATATAATAAAAAGGCTTCACGGTGAAAACAAGCTTTTTTCGGGTGTAAATCTTTCCAGAAACAGAGGCCATCAAAACGCTCTGCTTGCCGGGCTTATGACGGCTAAAGAATATGCGGATATGGTTATTTCGATGGATGCGGATCTGCAGGACGATATAAATGCAATAGATGCTATGGTGGGAAAATATTATGAAGGCTGTGATGTTGTTTACGGCGTCAGAAGCTCAAGAGACAAGGACACCTTCTTCAAGAAATTTACGGCGGAGGCCTTTTATAAGCTTATGAAGGCTATGGGGGCCGATATAGTTTTTAACCATGCCGACTACAGACTTATGAGCAAGAGGGCCTTGGAGGGTCTTTCGGAGTTTAAAGAGGTTAATTTGTTTTTAAGGGGAATAGTTCCCGAAATAGGCTATAAATCAGATATTGTGGAATATGAAAGGGCGGAGAGATTCGCCGGAGAGTCAAAATATCCCCTAAAAAAATGCTCTCATTTGCCTTTGACGGAATAACCTCATTTTCCGTAAAGCCCATAAGATGGATTATAAACCTAGGCTTTGTAATCAGCTTATTCAGTATAATTGCCCTTATATGGAGCTTCTATGTTAAATTTATGCACCATTCCGAAGCCGGCTGGTCATCTCTTATGGCTTCGATATGGCTTTTGGGAGGAATTCAGATTTTTTCAATAGGGGTAATAGGGGAATACATAGGAAAGATGTATAAGGAAACAAAGGAAAGACCCAGATATATAATAGAATCTGTTTTAAACTGTAAGGAGTAAAAAAATGTCTAAAGGGAATGAAACCAAGGAAGAAAAAGCCGGAAAAGAAACGGTATATAAGGCTGCCGCTGACAGGGCAGGGGCTTTTTTTAGTAAAAATATATGCAGTATTTTGGCGTCAGGAGTCACGGCCTATATTATTGCTTCCGTATGCAATATGCTTTTCTGTGAAGGAACCGCCGACAAGCTGGAGTTTATAACTGAAGTAAACGGACTGCGCACATTGGGAATAACTGCCGTAATATGGATATTTTTGTGTGCTGTTGTATTTATGGACTCGGCTGAAAAAAGGCTTTTGTATTCCGTTATGCTTGCGGCCGTAATTGTATTCGGCTATTTGGTTGTAAAGACAAACGGCAATAATGTCTATTTGACTGCCGGGGTTTCCGCCGTTGTCTGCTTTTTTGTGTATTATATTGTTGAAAGCGGATATATATTCAAAAACCGGTTTATAAAAAATTACAAGGCGGCTTTCTTTGTTGTTGCCGCAGCCTTTTTGGCTATGAGCATAATATTAACCAGACATACGATATACAGATATATGGTTTTCAGTGCATCTAATTTCGATTTCGGTATTTTTGCCCAGCTTTTTGAAAATATGGCTAAAACGGGAAGTACTGTTATAAGCGTTGAAAGAAACGAGATGCTAAGTCATTTCTTTAACCATTTTTCGCCTATATATTATGTGCTTTTGCCCATATACATGATTTTCAGAATTCCCGAAGCCCTTCTGGGTATTCAGGCGGTTTTTATCTGCGGCTCGGCTTTCCCAATGTTTTTGATAGGAAAGAAATACGGCCTGACTCCGATCTTTTCAATGCTTTTAGGGCTTACCGTAATTGTTTTGGCGGGGTTTGTGGCGCCTGCATTTTATGATTTCCACGAGAATAAATTTTTGCCTTTCTTCTTATTATGGTTTATATACTTCTTTATGGATAAAAAATATATACCGGCTTATATATTTATGTTCCTGACGCTGATGATAAAGGAGGATGCGGCGCTGTATGTTATTTTTGTTTATGTATTCTTTATGCTTGTGAAAAAGAATTATAAATACAGCCTTATAGGTTTGGGACTTACATTTTTATATTTTGTGCCCGTGCTTATATTTATGAGAAAATACGGCCTTGACTTTGTTGGCTGGAGATACGGCGTTTATTTTATGGAGGGACAAAACAAAATCGGACAGATGGTTTTAAACATAGTTTTAAATCCGGCTTTTTTTATAAAGAATGTTTTCAGTGAAGAGTGCGTAATTTTTATTATATATATGCTGGGCTCCCTTGTGTTTATTCCGCTTGTAACAAAGGACTTCAAAAAGCTTGTGCTTCTTGTTCCCTTTGTTGCCATAAACATTATGACCGATTATAAATATCAGCATGATATAGGCTTTCAATACACATATGGCTCGCTGACGCTTATGCTTCTGCTTTTTGCCGATAATATAAGTGTTATGAGCCATAAGCAGAAAAAGACGGTGCTGCTTTCGGCTCTCGCTGTTTCATTTATAATGATGACCGGCATAAGCGGCAAAAAGTTTGAAAGCTATGCGCAGACATATGAAAATAACAGGACCGTATATGAAGAAACCGAAGCAGAGCTTGACAGAATACCCGAGGGAGTAAGTATTACGTCAAACACTTATATTCTGCCTCATCTTTATGATCACGAGGAGCTTTATATGATGGGCGGCAGCTTTGAAAAAACAGATTATTTTGTTTTGAATAAGAGCAGCGAAGACGAAATAGATAATTTTACGAATTCGGATATATATTCCGAATATGAAAAATGTATAGACGGCAGCAAGATAGAAATATATAAGCTGAAGGGCGCAAAGGACCTTTTGGCGGAATAGCCTGCCGGAAAAATATGAATAAGAAATACCCTGCCGATGATGATATATTATTGTCGGCAGGGTCATTTAAAAGCAGAATTTTTGGGAATCTGAAAAAACCAAGTAAAAAATTTTTAAAAAAATTTTTAAAAAAATGAAAAAAACTATTGACAAGTCGGCTTTAATGGTGTATTATATTTATTGTTCGCAAAACGGAAAGAAACGAAC
>JAJQCI010000335.1:0-7613 GCA_021202835.1 Clostridiales bacterium
CTGTTATTTTTTTGATTAAAATTTGCTTTAAAATTTCGATTTCTTATTGACAAAATATAAGGGGGGTAAAATAAAATAAATAAATATGTGCGGAATGAACTGACTTTGTGTGCTTTATTTCACACTGTTTGTAATATTGGTGGATAGTCTTATCCTATGAGGCTTTATACGATATGACTTTGACACAGAATGGGAGGTTTTAAACTGACAAAAATGTTAACGCTCTGCGGCAGGGCCGCAGATAATTTAAAACACCGTGCAGGTTGGGAGAAAGAAGCCTGTGCGGCTGTTGTGTTCAAAAAATAAAGAAAAGGAGGAATGATAAGAATGACAATTAAGAAATCAAAACGTCTGCTGAGTCTGCTCTTGGCGCTGGCTATGGTCTTTTCTCTTATGAATGTGAACATATACGCTGACGGAACAGACACAAATTCGACTGAAGTTGTGACCGAAGAAACCTCATCCGGTTCAGCTGTTTCAACAGACGATGATTCCGAAGAAACTACCGATGAAGCTTCAGAAGAAATCACAGAAGCCGATTCCGACGAAACGGATTCAACTTCATCCGACAGCTCATCAGGCGGAAGCTCCGGTTCGGGCTCAAACAGCCTGACCAGCTCAAACGACGGCATTTCGGCTGTTTCGGAAGACGGCGAGGAGGATGACTCCGGAAGTACCACAGCGGCTGCATCTGTTACAACCGGCTCAGGCGATGAAGCTGAGACGAAAAACTACGACACGTTAGAGGCAGCTTTTGACGCAGCAGGGGACGGCTCCACTGTTACTCTTCAGAGTGCTATAACAATGTCAGAGCTTATTGAGTGGACTACGGGAAGCGTAACCCTTGATTTGAACGGCCACGATATTACGAATACAATATCGGCTAACAATGTTATCAATATTTCAGGCGGCAGCTTAACTATTACCGGTAGCGGTACGATTAAAAACGCTTCGGAAAATACAGATAAACCTGTTATTCGTATCGAAGGTTCAAACGACGAAGACGCTGAAATCGAGGTTAATATAGGCAAGAATGTTACACTTGAAGGCGACGGCTACGGCCTTATGGTTGTGCCTTATTTAAACGGCGGCACAAGCGGCACAAATGCCTGCGGTGTTAAGGTTAATATTGAAGGTACCGTAACAGGCAGCAGCGAAGCCGGCTTCTATGTAAACGGCCAGGCTGTAAACACAACAATTTATCCTGAGATTACTGTTGCAAGTACGGCTAAAATTTCAGGCGGCGCCTGCGGTATCTACCTTGCAGGCTATGCAGAGGTTACCGTTGAAGACGGAGCAGCAGTTACCGGCGAAACCGGTATCGAAATCCGTGCAGGTATACTTAACGTAAACGGCGGAACAATCAAAGGAACAGCGACAACAGGAAGTTCAACCGCAAACGGAAGCGGCGTAACAACAACCGGCGCAGGTATTGCAATTGTTCAGCACTCCACCGGTCTGCCGATAAGCGTAACCATTTCAGGCGGAACAATTTCCGGTTATTACGGTGTTTATGAAAACAATACTCAGGGAACCAGCAGTTATGATTCGGTTTCCGTAAGCATAACAGGCGGAACAATCACAACAACCGACACAAGCGGTTCGGCGGTTGCCGCTACGGTTGGTACTACCACAATTACCGGCGGTACTTACAACACTGATGTAAGCGATTATACAGACTACGTAGTGACGACTGATGATGACGGCAATTATACCGTAACCACAGAAAAGTATGTTGCCCAGATTGGCGACAAAAAGTATACATCTCTTGGCGCTGCAATTGCGGATGTTCCCGTAGGAACTTCGGCAAGCAACTTGGGCGCAGAGACAACAATTACAATTCTTTGTGATATTGACGATGCAGAGGGTGTAAGTATTCCCAGTTATGTAGATCTTATAATTGATTTTAATAACACAACATACACACTTACAGGCCCCGGCGCAGGTTCAACAAACACACAGACAAACGGATTCCAGCTTTTGAAGGATTCTGATATCGTTATGAAGAACGGTACAATTCAGATTGCCGAAGACGCAACCAGAATTTACAGAATCATTCAGAGCTACGCAAATGTAACATTTGTCGACATGACTTTCTATACCCGAAATCAGCTGGGCGGAGAGGATTATGCTTTAAGCTTTAACTACGGAACAATTACATTCAGCGGAAATACAAATATTTATTCTTCAAACAGCAGTGTAATAGCTTTCGATGTTTATTACTGGGCAGGCGCATATGAGAACGGAACAACAGTCATTTTTGACGATACATACACCGGAACAATCGACGGCGTTATTCTTTATGACACAACCGATGAGGATAAGGCGACTCTTGAAATCAACGGAAACGGTACATTCGGCGGTATTTCGCTTTCAACTGATGCAGCAAACCTTGACAGTGTTGATATTACCATTACCGGCGGTACTTTCGCCACAGATGTAACAGATTATTTGGATGAATCTCTTACACAGGACGAAAGCGGTACGGTTGTATCAGCGACAGCAGTTGCTAAGATAGGTTCAACAGAATATTACTCACTTGCTTCGGCTGTCAGTGCGGCAAAAGACGGTGATACAATTTATCTTTTGAGTGATATCAGCTTAAGCTCTCAGCTGTCTGTTGCTAAAAAGGTAACAATAGATCTCAGCGGTTATACCTTAACACGTACAACATCTAACACAGATACCTATCTTATTCAGGTTACAACAGACGGCGACCTTACAGTTACCGACAGCAGTACCGGTGAGACAGGCGCAGTTAAGGCAGGTATATATACTTCCGACGGAAGCAACTATTATTACGGCTATGGTATTTTGGTTTACGGCGATTTGACTGTATCGGGAACAACTGTTTCCGGCGGTTATTACAGTATTTGCACATTTGACACAAGTGCAACATTAACTGTAACTGACAGTACTATAAGCGGTGTGGCCCGTGCAGTTCATCTGGGTTACTGCGGCGAGGCTCAATTTAAAGACAGTACAATTTCAGCCGGCACTTACGGCATAATTGCATTTAACGGTTCACTGGCAACTATTGAAGACTGTACAATCAGCGGCTCAACTGCCGGTGTATATGCTACAGGCGATGACACATCTGTAATAATTAACGGCGAAAATACAAACATAAACGCCAATGACGGAACCGAAAACGGAACCTATGGTATTATGATTTGGTATGAGGCTTCCGTAACGATTAACGAAGGAACCATCAGCGGCGGTTATGCCGGTATTGCTATGTGGGGCGACGGAACAGACAGCACCAACCTTATCGTAAACGGCGGATCGATTTACGGTGAAACTATTGGTATCTCTTCAAACGGCTCAAGCGGCAACGGCAATGTAGTTATTGTAATAAACGACGGCTCTGTTGATGGCGGCGGCCTTGGTATGTATCTTCCCGCTGTAGACAGTACAACAACAATCAACGGCGGTACTATTACCGGCCTTGCCTCCGGTATTGAAATCCGTGCAGGTGAGCTTATTGTAAACGGCGGAATAATTACATCAACCGCAGAATATCTTGAGGTAAATTACAACGGCAACGGTACAACGGTTTACGGCGCAGGTATTGCTGTTTCACAGCATTCCACAAACGATGATCTTTCAGTAACAATAACAGGCGGCGAAATAGAGGGCTATTACGGTATTTATGAAGTAAATACATACTATAACAAGAACAGCTCAGCTGTTTCGATTGCTATTGAAGAAGCCGAAGGAAGCACTATTACTATCACAGCTAACGGCGGCGAAGCTGTTTACAGCGAGAGTATGGACAGCAGCTCAGAATATGCTTATTCGGGAACATCTGTTGAAATTTCATCAGGTACTTTCTCAACAGCTCCCGACCTTGACTATTGTGTTGAAGGCTACGCTCCCGTAGTTAACGAAGACGGAACCTATACAGTAAGCACGGCAGTTGCGGCAGTTTATGACACAGAGGAAAGTTATGTAAGTGCTTACAGCACTTTGACAGAAGCTTTTGCAGCTGCATTAGAGGGCTATACTGTTGCTCTTATAGGTGATGTTACAGAAGCAGCGGAATTCTCCTCATCTTCAAGCGTTACACTTGATTTGAACGGATATACTCTTACATCAGCATCGGCTTATACATTAACAGTTACCGGTTCGGGTACTTTGACAATAACTGATTCGTCAGATGAAGCAGACGGAGCTGTTACAAATACTAAATCCGGCGGAAACGCAGTTTATGTAAACAGCCAGACAGCAACTGTAAACGTAGAAAGCGGAACAATTAAGGCTGTTGGCGTTGCAATTAATGTAAACGAAGGCAATGTTAACTTAAGCGGCGGAACGTTCGAAGGCGGCGCAGCTTTAGGCGAGGCAGAAGCTTCTGAAACAATCGTTTGTCTTAAGGCGGCTACATCAAACTGCACTGTTACAGTAACAGGCGGTTTCTATAACGGCTATGCTTTTGCTAAGCCCAGTGACGCCGAAACAAGCCCGATTTCAGTTTCAGGCGGTTATTACACAGTAAACAACTGGAGTGTAAACAACCACCTTGCGTCAGGCTGCAGCATTTCCGAAGATAATACATACGATGGATACGGCTACACAATAACAGCTATGGCTATTATCGTAGGTACATATGATTCAGATGACAATTTCACAGCTATAAAGGGATACGGCAGCGCTTATATGTATAACGCTCTCAGCCAGGCAAGCACATTAGAGCTTGAAAGCGGCCAAACAGCGGGAATTGTTCTTAACGGCGATTATACGGAAAAGACAGTTACCATTCCTGCAGACGCAACGATTATTCTTGACCTTAACGGTTATACAGTAGGCGACAGCACAGCAGTAAGGTCTGCAATAGCAGTTAATGCAGGTGCAACACTTACTATTATTGATTCTTCAGGCGGAAGCGGTACGGTAACAAGTGCCAATACAGCAGGCGGAACCATCCGTAACTACGGCGGAACATTAATAATCAATGAAGGAACATATGTAAATACTGACCAGACCCAGAAGTATTCACCTGTTATATACAGTGCAGTACAGTCCGGCTACAGCTCAGAGGGCGTATCTGCTTCAACAACTATTAACGGCGGTACATTCAGCAGCTACGGCCGTGCTGCACATTTGAACATAGGTGAGCTTACCGTTAACGGCGGTGTATTCACAGCCAAGGCGATCCACTATGCAGCAACCGGCACAACTGTAAATGACTACACCTCAATTAAGGTTGCAACTCAGACAGTTGAAGACGACACAGGTGAACGTACGCTTTACACATATGTTGTTAACCGTGTGGCTTCTGTAACCTCAGGCGAAACAACAACATATTATGAGACTCTCGCAGAGGCAGTTGAAGCGGCTTCAAGCGGAGCTGAAATAGATATTCTTACAGATGTATATGAAGACGTTGTAATTCCTGCTTCGGCAGATGTTACAATTGATTTAAACGGCTGTATGATTCAGAATGTAAGCTCACATACTATTACTAACTATGGTACGCTTACAGTTATCGACAGCGTCGGCGGCGGCAAGGTTGACAACGTAACACACGCTAAGGCGGCTATAGTAAACTATGGCACAGCTTATCTCTACGGCGGAACCTTCGACAGAAGCGGCGAAGTAGGAACAAGCTCAAGCGACAACGGCGGCAACAGCTACTACACTGTTAAGAACTATAATGTTATGGTTATCGGCAACGGTACTGATACTGTAAATGTTAATAACAACGGCTCTTATTCTTCATGTATAGCAAACGGATATCAGAATTCTTCTGATAAGTCGAATGCACAGAGTGTTACAGGTGATGTTACACCTACGCTTACAATCAATGCAGACGCATATATAAGCGGCGGCTTGAACACAGTTAAGAATGATGACTGTGCATCACTTGTTATTACAGGCGGTACATTAACCAACAGCAATCAGGACGTTATACAGAACCACAGTACAGCTGAGATAAGCGGCGGTACATTTACTGCAACAGGCGACGCTGATGTTATCTATAACTGCGGCTGTGACGAAGACTTAGACAAGGGTGTTCTTACAATTACAGGCGGTACATTTACTGCATCAGAAAACTATCCATATGTTATCATAGACGTTTCAACAGCAGACGGCTCGTCTGTTACTATTGAAGACGGAACCTTTACAGGTACAATTTGGACTTCAGACAGCAGCGCTGCAGAGTGGGCTGTTTCAGGCGGTTCGTTCAGCGAAGTTGTTGAACCTGAATACTGCGCAGACGGCTATACACCTGTTACAACTAAAGATGAAACAACAGGTATGTATACAGTAAAAAAATTCAACCTGGGCATCAGCAGCGACGATACGACAGAAGTTCCTGCAACTATCTATGTAGACGAAGACGACGGCGTTATGTATGTTAAGGTTTCCGGCGAGAATATTGCAAAATACTACTCGAATTCGGTTTATCCCACAACATCGGAGACTTTCGGCGACGACAGTAAGGGATATGTATTCGCAGGCTGGTATTCGGAGACTTCCGATGGCAATGAGCTTTCAGGTGTTCCAACATCTGAAGATGCTTACGCTAAGTTTGTTGATGCTGATTTGTTGAACGTTCAATGTTACGTTACAGATGATGGCGGAACATATTTCTGGCGTTTCATCACAAGTTTGGACAATCTGAACTACGAGGACGGCGGATTTATAGCTTATTGTGACGATAGCGCAGATACGGCTAGTTTGGTTGATATTGGATTCTATACAAATTCTTGTACTATCAAAAATACAACCACAAAGGTGGAAGCTTCTTCCGATGGAAGTACGAGTGCTACAAGCAATTTGACAAATCCAAAGATATTAAAGAGCGAATTCCATTCTGACGCAGCCTGCCTTGTAAGTGCATGCTATAAGGATACAAGCAATAGTGTTTCAAAGATCACAGTAACTCCCTATTGGATTACAGCAGACGGAACAACTGTTTACGGAACAACATATACGTTTGTTTATGAATATCCAACAGCATAAGCAGGCGAAAGGAGGCCGTAGAAATTGAATTATAATGAGCACAAAATGGAAGTTATTTTGTTTGACAAAACAGATGTTTTTACGATAACCACTACGTCAAATGACCATGTTGATACACATAGCTGGAATCCTGGAGCAACTGATATGTAAATAATAACTTCTAAATAGTAACAAAATCCCCTGCGGCAGGTTTCGGCCTTGCTGCAGGGATTTTTTCTGAAAAACGGCTGACCGGAAGCGGCCTCAGCCGATAAACCGGGGCCGGCGGCAAAGTGAGGTTTGTAATATTTAACGGGCGGTAATTTGTTGTGGCCGGTATATACGGTGACTGAAAGGTGCTGCAGGCTTGTTCGCACGAGCTTGACACTGCCCGACGGCACCTCACCACCAACAACCACCATGTCGGGCGGTCCGCTTCTCCCTGAAAGGAGATGCCGAATGGCACCGGCAGTTTATCGGCTGAATTTTTATTTTGGATTTTTGTTATTTCTTTAGGTTGGTTAAAGGCGGTGAAGATATTTTTCTCTTGTTGCCATACCGCCTCTTATATGTCTTTCGGATTTATTTATTTCAAGAACCTTTCTCGCTTCACCGGCAAGGCAGGGGTTTATCTTAATCAGCCTTTCGGTTACGTCCTTGTGGAC
>JAJQCI010000335.1:7623-14692 GCA_021202835.1 Clostridiales bacterium
GACTGTGCTTTTTGAAATGCCGAAGCGCTTGGCTGTTTCCCTTACGGTAGCGTTGCTTTTGACAATATATCTTGCCACTTCCTCAGCCCTTTTTTCTATATAATCCTTCAAGAAATTTCCTCCGCAAAAATAGGCTTACCTATTTATATGCGGCCCTTATTACCCTTATTCCTTAAAGGAAAATCAAAAAGGGGAGCCCTTCGGCGCTAAAGCCTGCCGGGTTCCCTTTTTGTTCTTTTTAAAATAATAATATAAATAACACAGCCTATAAAAACCGCCGTTAAAACTCCCGAAAAATCTATGAAAACGTCTTTTAAGCCGGGTGACCTGCCTGCTGAAAAATTTTGGCTGAATTCATCCAGACAGGCGGTAATAAAACCGGCCGGAAGGGGCCACAAAAAGCTTTTACCGAAGCTTGCCGTAAGGCTTAATACATCCAGAAGATAAAGCGTTCCCAAAATAAAATATTCGGTATAATGGGCCGTTTTTCTTATAATATGGTCTGTCAGAATGTCGCCCAGGCCGAAAGCCGACAGAATTGAATTTATATATTCAAGAAGGCCTCCGCTGAGGGCTGAAGAGTCATCGGCGTCAAAGGAGGACATTCCGAATATAAACAGAAGCATTAAAACGGTAAGGGCCGCAAGAACGGCCCTTATTCTAAAATCTTTAATTAATTTCATGACAGTGAAAGATCGGGGAAGAATACATTTTTAAGAGTCAAAAGCTGTGAAAGTGAGCAATACTCAAGAATTGTATTCTGTGTCAGAGTTTTGTTTTCGTCGGAAAGACTTCTGTATTGTGACAGAATATCGTCTGCGGCTGCGTCTAAATCAACTGACTGGTCATTCAGATAGCTCTTTATATAAGCTCTTATGTTTTTAATAATAGCTCTTACCTCTTCGTTGGGAGAATTTACCTGAGCATACTGAAGACTGTTGTAAACGGTTTTGAGAAGGGCCAGTGTTTCGCTGTCAACTTCTGTTCCGGTGTTGTCATCGTCGTCATCGCCGTTGTCGTCATTGTTGTTGTCGTCGCTGTCATCGTCGCTGTCGCTTGATGAGCTGCCTGAGCTGCTGCTTGCTGCTGTTGTTGTTTCGGTTGTGTCGTCTGTGACGGTTGTTGTTTCCGTTGAGCTGCTGCTTGAAGAGGATGAACCGCCTGAAGAAGAACCGCCGCCGCCTGAGCTGCTGCTTCCCGAGCTTGAAGATTTGGTTGTGGTTTCGCTTTCTTCTTCGTCTGTTTCGCTGCTGCTTATAACGGAAGAAATTATTTCACTCAGGTCGTCGTTTACAATAAAGTTTACCATAGCAAGGCAAACCTCGCCTCTTGTTATGTTTTCAGTTGCTCTGAAGGTGTTTCCGTCTTCCATCTTCATAACGCCGTATGAAAGAACGCCGTAAACATAGTCTGAAGCCCATTCGGAAATTTCATCTGAAACGGCTTTTTCATATCCTTCGAGGGGTTCGAAAGAGAAAAGCTGTGAGATTATGGTGCAGAACTGTTCACGTGTTATATTTTCACCGGGGCGGAAGGTTCCGTCGGGAAAACCGGCAACATAGCCCTGTTCCTGAGCTATCATAAGGTCTTCATAATACCATGCTTCTTCTTCAACATCTGAATAAGCATTTACAGTGTCTTCGCTTAATCTTTCAAACTGAAGGGTTTGGTTTACGATTCTCACAAGCTCGGCACGTGTAATGTTTCCGTCGGGAAGGAAGGTTCCGTCCTTATAGCCGGTAACATAGCCGTTTCCGTACATAGTGATTACTGCTGCGCCCTCTTCACTTTCCGGGTCAACGTCGGAAAAGGGGTTTTCCGTAGTTTCTTCGGTTTCTTCATCGGTTTCTGCGGCTGTTTCCTCTGTTGTTTCCTCGGCCATTGTATTAACGGCAGAGAAAGCGGCAAAGGAAGTAAGCAAGGCAGCCGCTGCTAAAATTTTTACAAATTTCTTCATATGATCCTCCAATAATTTTTTAGTTTAGTTTTAGGTATACACATCTATTATAATACAAAGTGAGAAAAAAAGAAAGAAAAATATTTTATAAATTCTCGCTGTTTTTATACACTTTTTTGTGGAAAAAGTCAAACACAGCCTCGGCGCTTCGACTGTCCATGCCTTCAACAGCCGTCAGTTCATCAACACTTGCCCTTTTTATGCCTTCGATATCGCCGAACCGCTTTATAAGGCGTTTTCTTCTTACCTCGCCGATTCCCTTAATGTCTTCCAAAACAGAGTGAAATTCTCTTTTTTCTCTGGATCTTCTGTGATATTCTATGGCGAAGCGGTGAACCTCGTCCTGAATTCTGGTTACAAGCTTAAAGCCTTCGGAATTAGGCGGCAGAAGAACCTCTTTTCCGCCGTATATAAGCCCTCTGGTTCTGTGTCTGCTGTCTTTAACCATGCCGCAGACGGGAACGCCGATTCCCAGCTTTTTAAGGGTCTGCTCCGCAATGTGAACGTGCCCCTTGCCGCCGTCTATAAAGAGAACATCCGGCAAAATGTTAAATTTCGGCTTTTCGGTTTTTTCGGCAGTCTCGTTTTTATATCTCATAAAACGTCTTGTCAAAACCTCTTCCATGCTTGCGTAGTCGTTAGCGCCGTAAACCGTTTTTATTTTGAATTTTCTGTAGTCGCTTTTTTTGGGCTTTCCCCCTTCGAAAACAACCATTGAAGCCACAGACTCGAAGCCCTGTGTGTTTGAAATATCATAGGATTCTATTCTGTTTATGTCGAAGCCGGCCCCTATGGCTTTTTTAATTTCCTCAAGGGCCCCTGTGGTTCTTCTCTGTTCTCTTTTGAATTCCTCTCCGAATTTATCAAGAAGAACAAGGGCGTTTTCGTCAGCCAGCTTACAAAGCTTAAGCTTGCTGCCTTTTTTGGGGGAAACAAGACTGACCTTTCGGCCCTTTATCTCTGAAAGCCACTCTTCTATAACGGCTTTGTCTCCGATTTCAACAGAGGTAAAAATTTCCTTTGGCACAAAGGGGGTTCCGCCGTAAAACTGTTTTATGAAGTTTTCAACCGTTTCAGCCCTGCCGCATTCTTCGGGATAGCTCAGCATAAAATGCTCCCGGACTACAAGCTTTCCTCCTCTTATGAAGAAAACCTGAACCACATCGTCGCCGTTTGCCCTTGCTACGCCTACAACATCTCTGTCGCAGTCCGCCATATCCTCCACGACCTGCTTCTCTCCCAGCTTTTTTATAGCCGCTATGCTGTCTCTCAGCTTTGCCGCCTTTTCAAACTCCCAGTCTTCCGAAGCCTTGAGCATTTTCTCTTCAAGCTCCTTCAGAATTTTGTCCTGCTTTCCGTTTAAAAAGTCTTCCACTCTGTCTGTGTGAATTTTATATTCCTCTTCGGAAACTCTGCCCGTACAGGGGGCCAGACACTTGCCTATATGATAGTTAAGACAGGGCCTTTCCTTTCCTATGTCTCTCGGAAATTTTTTGCTGCAGCGTCTCAGCTGCCAGACGTTGTTTATAACCTCCAGATTTTCCTTAACCATTGTTGAGCTTGTGAAGGGGCCGAAATATTTGGCCTTGTCTTTTCCTCTCTGTCTTGTCATAAAGACTCTGGGGAACATTTCGTCAGAGGTCAGCTTTATATAAGGATAGGTTTTGTCGTCGGTAAGCATAATGTTGTATTTCGGGCTGTATTTCTTTATAAGATTGTTTTCCAAAATAAGGGCTTCAACCTCAGTCGCCGTAACAATATATTCAAACGAAGCAATATGGCTGACCATTGAATTAACCTTGACGCCCTTGTTTCCTCCGGGCTTAAAATATTGCCTTACCCTGTTTTTCAAAACCTTTGACTTGCCTACATAAATAACGGTTTCGTTTGCATCCTTCATTATATAAACCCCCGGCTTTCCGGGCAGCTCTTTTAATTCCTTTTCAAAATCAAACAACATCATCACCTCCCTGACGACTATTATAACATCATAAAATAAATTTTACAATACCGGGGCGAAAAAACACGGGACAGGCCTCTCCTGTAATAAGAGAGGGGCCTGCCCCTTTGTTTTATCCCGGAAGAGCCGCTTCCTTCTGTTTCGAAAGCTTTTCTTCCACAATACCGGGTATGCCCTTTGAACCGTTGAAAACGGCATAGTAGTTGGGATAGTGATAATAATCCTTTTTACCGTCGGATTTGGTATAAATTTCGATGTCGGTGTTATATCCCTTGGAATTTACCAGCCTTCCCATATCGTGAGGATAAATACAGTCAAGAATTTCGTTTATTTCATCTCTGTCTGTAAAGCCTGCGGATATGGTTGTGTCGCCGCCGTAGTAGGAAATGTTTATGCTTTCTATGTCGCCGGCAATATCCTCAAAGCTGTAGATTGTTACTCCTAAGCTTTTAAGAACCTCTGTTGTGTTTTCGTAAGAGGGATAAACATACATTCCCGCCGCCTGATAGGAATTCGAATATGAAATTTTGTTTATTATATCCGATGTGTAAAATTCGAGCTGACACAGGGGTTCTGTGTTTGTAAGCTCCGAAAGGGTTATGTTCTCCGCATCCTTGCATAAAGCGTCGTAAATCTTCTGCGCCTCCCCTGCGCCTAAGCTTACAAGCTGCGGTTCGTGAAAATTATAATTGTTATTCACTCTCATTGCCCTGATTTCCTCTGTATTCATATTATAGAAACCGCCCCAAAGTCCCTGTTTGTACTCTCCGCTGTTTACAAGCTCTTCCAAAACAGCTTTGATTTTTTCATAGCTTATCATATAGCCTCTGTGATAGGTTCTTCCGCTTTTAAGGGTGCATTTTACATTAACGGAAATAACAGTATCTTGGTTTTCGTTTGAAATATCACTTATGAAAATCGACGTGGGCCCGTCGGCGCCGCCTATAACCTCTGCTTCAGGCGTTTCCTCTTCCGAACCGGCGGCAAACTCCCCTTCGCCGTCATAGGTTATAATCACCGGATAGTCAACATATTCCGCCGCACAGGCAGACAAAAGCCCTTCAAGAAGCTCACTGTCGGTTATCTTCATTGTTTTGAAAACATATGTTTCTCCGTCAATATATGTGAAAAGCTGTTCGCCGCTGTAGCTTTCCAAAAGATCATTGTCAAAATATTTTATCATGTCGTCATCTTTTTCCCTGTAAATTTCATCACCCTGAAGAAAGGGAAGGGAAACGGCGGCTTCGGCTATTTTTTCGGCCTTGGGAACATATGTGTTGTAGCCTTCTATGCTTAACAGCGTTCCCCCAACCATAACAGCCGCAGCGGCAATGGAAAGCACGAAATATCTCTTGTTTTTAACAACCGCCGCAAAGTCAAGGCGGAAGATGGCTTCTATTATAAGTGACGACACAGCTGTTACAATGAAAAATCCAACAATAAAGGAAATTATTTCATTAAAGCCGAACATAAACGAAGCAACGGCGCCGCCCAGCGCTCCGCAGATCACCGAAAAAATAACCCTAAGCGGCTCGTTCGTTTCTTTAAAGGCAAGAGCCGAGCCTGCGGCCTCAGACCTTCTCAGCTTACATACCCCGAAATCTATAAGCGTAAACACTGCCGAGCCGGCGGCCATAACAGCTACCATTTTAACATTGTTTATATCGTCATAAACCGCCGTTAAACATCTTTCAAAGAAGTAAACCAAAGGCGAAAGACAATAGGCCCAGCCGGGAATCGAAGAATAGTATGTAACATAAAACAAATCAAACCACCAGTCCAGCATAAAAACAAGCACAGGCAGTATAAACATAACTATTGTTCCCATAACAAAGTGTGTAACTATTGTAGCCGTAAGAAGCCCGGCGAAAACCCCTGCGGAATAAATAAACACAAAGCCGAAAAATCCGTTTGCAAAGGCCAGAAGGCCGGCCCGAACGGCGTCGGGGGTCAAAACGCCGAAGCCGAAGCTTACAGCTGTCATCAAAACCGTGTTAAGCCCGAAGCAAAAGGCAAACATAACAATTCCGCTTAAATATTTAACTCCGAAAACAGTTGTTTTTTTAAGGGGCAGAGAGTGATAAAAATCCACCTTTTTCCGCCCGTGAAGATAAAAGCATGTAAGCAGGGCAAAGCAGCAGGCCAAAACCGAAACCACAATCGGGTGGAATAAATTTCCTATACCCATATAGTCAACCGCTGTATATTGGGGAGCAAGGCTTGACGGATATCTTGCGTAGCTGTCAATGGCATCCGCTATAACCGCCGAATAGGTTATAAGCCTTGAAAAAACCAGAAACAAAAACGCCAAAACCCCAAAGCCGGCGTTCTGTATTAAATCCTTTTTAAGAAGCTTAAAAAATTCCTTCATTTCACATCACCTCGTTTTTCAAATTTTTCCTCTGTTTTTAAAGCATAAGCTGTTTCACGGAATAGCCTATTGATTCGGCCTCGCTTATGAAAATTTCTTCCAAAGACAAGGGCAGAATTTCATAATATACAGGTGAAATAGCCTTTGCCGCCTTTTCGGCTTCTTCTATGCTCCCCTTAAGAGTCAGTGTTCGAAGGGCGCCCCTCAGCTCCTGTTTATATATTTTTAAGGCCGAAAACGCCGCCGAAACGTCTGTTCCCTGTTTGGGAACAAGCTGAATTTTACATATTCCCAGCTTAAGCTCGTTTAAATTCTGTGAAAGAAGAACGCCGCCCTTGTGAAGATAGCCTATGTTTTCACATATATCCTCAAGCTCTCTCAGATTGTGAGAGGCTATAACGGGGGTTAAGCCCCTTTCCTCCATTTCCTCGGCGAAAAGGCTCTTTACGGCCTGACGCATAACCGGGTCAAGACCGTCAAACGTTTCATCGCAGTATATGTATTTTGTGTTTGAGCATATTGCCAAAATTACGGAAACCTGTTTTTTCATGCCCTTTGAAAATGTGGCTATTTTTCTTTTGGGGTCAAGGCCGAAGCTTGACATAAGCTCTTTGAATTTGTTTTTGTCAAAATCCTTATATACATCTCCGTAATAAGCCGCCAGAGAGCCCGGTGTTGAATTTTTAAAAAAATATGCTTCGTCGGGTATAAAGAAAAACTTTTCCTTAACCCTTGGGTTTTCATAAACTCCCTCTCCGTCAAGGCGTATTTTGCCTTCGTC